>DASYBA010000127.1:0-3340 GCA_036501005.1 Candidatus Xenobia bacterium
AGCGCGTCGCATTCAAGACCTTCGAAGGCGCCCTACATGAAAGAGAAGAACGGCACCGGCAGCGGCCGCGTTGAGCGACTCGACGCCGGGTGCCATGGGAATGTGTACGGCGTTTTTCAGCCGGGCCACGACCTCCGCCGAGACCCCATGCGCTTCACTGCCGATGACCAGAGCGACGGGCCCTCGCCAGAGCCCATCCAGACCGGGGTCGTCGTAGCACGCGCCCGGATGGCTGGTGGCGGCCACCAGGTCGCGGCCGGCCAGCACCTCTTCCGAGCCGGGGACGACCGGCACCCACAGCAGGGTGCCCGCGGAACTGCGCAAGGCTTTCGGGTTGCCGGGATCGGCGCAGGCGCCCCACAGCACCACGCCCCCGATGCCGGCGGCCGCACCCGTGCGCACCAGGTTGCCCAGGTTGCCCGGGTCGCTCACCGCATCCAGCACCAGCCATGCTCGGCCCGGGTCCGGGCGCCGGTCTGCCGGCATTTTCACGGCCGCCGCCACGGCTTGCGCCGTCTTGGTGGTCGACACGTAGTCGAGCAGGTCGTCGTCCACCTCTTCCAGCCGCACCCCAGACGGCACGCGTTCGAGCAGCCCGGGCGGCAGCCGGCGAGACCACAGCACGCTGTGCAGGGAAAGCCCATGCCGGAGCGCTTCATCCACCAGGTGGACGCCTTCCAGGAGCCACAGTCCATGGTCTCGTCGCCCCCGCGCATCGTGCAGTTCCCGATAGGTCTTGAGCAGTGGATTCTGACGGCTGGTCACCACGGTCCAGGAGGCTGTGTCTTTCTGTGGTAGTGTGTGGCCATGACCTCTTTGCGACCATGGATGGAGGCGTTTGTGGGAGTGGTCATAGCGACCCTCTGCTTCTTCACGTGGCCCTCACTCCTGCGGGAGCACGTCGACACCTTGTACATCCTGGTGGTAGTCATCGCGGCGACCCGCGGCGGTACCGCACCAGCCGTCGCAACGTGCCTGCTGAGCCTGTTGTGCTGGCGGTTGCTGGTCATGCCGGCCGGCCAACTGCCCCTCAGCTATCGCCAGGCGATGGTGTCCGTCCCGATCTTCCTGGTGGTGGCCGTTCTCACCGGGCAGGTGGCGGCCGGGGGGAGGCGCCGAGCGCTGGAGGCGCAGGCCCGGGAGCGCGAGACCAAGGTGTTGTACGAGCTGGGGTTGGCCCTCGCCCAGGAGGCGGACGTCAGCCGCTTTCTCGAGTTGCTGGCCACCCGTGCCTCGCAGTTGACCCATATCGAGCACTGCTCGTTCTGGCAACCCGGGCCGTGGCGGCGTCGGGCGGGCATGGGGTCGGAAAGCGTCCCCACCTGGCCCTCCGAACTGGCCAGTCAACCCGTACCGGTCGGCGATGCCGTCGCCTACCCGCTCCGCGTCGAGGACCGCGCCATGGGGTTGATGTGGATCCGTCCGGCGGCGCTGAGCGAAGCCGAGAGCCGCCTGTTGTCGGCCATCGCCAATCACGCGGCCCTGGCCCTGAGCCGCGAGGAGCTTGACCTGGCCGCCTCCCAGGCCCGCGCCAGCCTGGAAGCCGAGCGCCTGAAGTCGTCACTCCTCGCCTCGGTCACCCACGATCTGCGCACGCCGCTGGCCTCCATCAAGGCGTGCGCGACCAGCCTGGCCAGCGAGGACGTAAGCTGGGAAGACAAAACCCGTCGCGCCCTGCTCTCCAGCGTCATCAAGAACGCCGATCGGCTGGACACCTTCGTGGGCAATCTGCTGGACGTGTCCAGGCTGGAGGCCGGCGCCTGGCGTCCGATTCGCGAGAGTTTTCCCCTGCTCGAGATACTGGCCAGCGTGCTGGGCCGGCTCAGCGATCCCCAGGCCGCCAGGGTGGTGGTGGACGTGCCGGACGACCTGCCCCTGGTCAACGTCGACGGCCTCCAGATGGAGCAGATCCTGTGGAACCTGCTGGAGAACGCACTGAAGTATTCGCCGCCCGATTCCTCTGTCGAATTGAGGGCGCGCGTCGAGGACGGCACGCTCCACATGACCGTGCGAGATCACGGGCCGGGCGTGCCGTCCGGACAAGAAGAGCTCATCTTTCAGAAGTTCTATCGAGCCCGGCAGGAAGGAGGGCCACCCGGTCTGGGTATTGGCCTCTCCATCTGCCAGTTTGCCGTCCACGCGCATGGGGGACGCATCTGGGTCCACCATGCGCCGGACGGGGGAGCCGTCTTCGAGTTCGAGCTCCCCGCCTAGAAGATGCTCAGAGGGCTCTGCGGCATCATGTTGGCGGACGACATGCAGCAAGACATCGGGCTGCCGCCCCCAAACCCACCGAACGGGCTGCCGCTGCCGAAGCTACCGAAGGGGCTCCCGCCGCCGAAGCTACCGAAGGGGCTCCCGCCGCCGATGCCGCCGAACGGGCTGCTTTGACCCCCCTGGCCCAGCGCCTGGCCGATGCCCTCGCCCAGGCCCTGATCGAACGCCTGTTGGCCCTGTGGGCTCATCCCGCTGGTGAGCTGCTGCAACATTTTGGAAAGCGGGTTCTGATTCTGCTGGCACTGTGAGTTTTGACCGTTCTGTCCGTTGGTGTTGTTGTGGTGGTGGTGGTGATGATGATGGTGGTGATGGACCTGTTGGTTGGGCTGGCCACCCCCTAGTCCAGGAAAGCCGCCGCCGCCGAGGCCGGGGAACCCACCGCCAAGACCGGGAAAACCGCCGCCCAGGCCGGGAAATCCGCCGCCACCCAGGCCCGGAAATCCGCCACCGCCCAGGCCCGGAAATCCACCCAGACCACCAGGTTGAATCAGCATCTCGAAACCTCCTCGCTCGCCCTTTATCTGTTATTAGATTACCTGTAACAAATGTTGCTGGCTACCGACCTGGTGTTAACCTTTTGGGCAGATGTTACAAGCGTGTTGCTGTTTCGCGACCATGTGAAGAAATTGCCACACGGGTGTTTGTGGCGACGTCGCGGCAGGTGGAAAACATTTCCAGGGCCAACCAACGGGCGTGACCTGTATCGTCAGCGTGGTCCAGGATAAAGTCGTCTACATGGCGGCCGACAGTGCGGCCGTGTCCGGCGTCGATCTGCAGTTGCGGGCCGACCAGAAGGTGTTCCGGCGAGGGCCCTTTCTGATCGGCTTCACCACCAGCTTCCGCATGGGCCAGATTCTTCGCTATCATCTGGAAGTGCCGGCGCGACCCAAAGAGATGACCGTGCGCCGCTACATGAGCACCACTTTTCTGGACCGGGTGAGAGACTGTCTGAAGGCGGGAGGCTGGGCGGCCCGCAACAACGAGCGTGAAGAAGGCGGCGCTTTCATCGTGGGCTACCGCGGCAGGCTGTTCCGAGTCGAAGACGACTACCAGGTGGCGGTGC
>DASYBA010000128.1:0-5954 GCA_036501005.1 Candidatus Xenobia bacterium
GCCGCTCTCCGCCGCGCTTGCGAGGAGATCAACCGGAGGCGAGTGCACCAGGGGAAACGCCTCCTGGTCTTCGAGGTGATCGACCCACCGGCGCGGAAGGGCTGATCGCGGCTATCTCGCGGCCGAGGTCCCAGTCAGACACGGAAGCGCCGCAGATGGTGCAGGTCCCCTCATGGCATGAGTCACAGTAGTCAACGTGGCAATGAGGACAAGAGTGTGTCGCGGTGGTGAGGCACAATACGCAGATTTTCTCCGAGTCGTTCCGCAGATAGAACTCCGCCTCATGCCTCGCATGGCACCCGCCATCCGTTCGCAGTAGCCACGAGAGATCCAGGGCCACCGCAAACCACGGCGTGGAGCAGCGTCCTGGGTTGCAACCGTCTAGCCAGGCCATGACGGCAGACGGGCTGGGAACAAGGCCGTTGCATGAGAGAGACGGATCACCGCCGTCACTTACGCAGACGAAGGACTGGTGACCTAGCTCTGCCACGCGCCACTCCGCTTGCCGGACAGGCATTCGAGTATAAGCTGTGCTTCGGACCTCCGAGAACTCCAGGAACCCCTGAGGCAGACCCGCCCGAATTGGGCGGCTTTCCAAAGCCTCCATTTCGCGCCACTCGACATTGTGGCGATCCAGAAAGTCTGTATCGGTCTCGGCGGCAGTTTCACCTCCCGTGAGAAAATCCGGCCCACACCTTCCAGAGATTCTGGGACCCTACCTGCCAAAGCTTGCCCGCGAGGCTGCAGGGGACGATGGAACAGTGAGCTCACAATCCAGCAGGGGGTCACTCGCACACGCGTGTTGGTTTCTATGGAGAAGATGGCGAAGTTGGAGAACTTGGCGAAGTTGGCTTGGGAAGCGAGTTGCCCTACCCCTTTGGCAGCCTTACCCGTGCCGGCCATAAGCGGGTGGTGTTCCGCCAGGTTCGCCAACTTCGCCACCAATATGGGTACGCCAAGATGGTCTCAGAGCGCCACCATCCCCCAGACCGTATGGCCCTCGCGCTCGAAGCGGCGGACCTTGCCGGCTCGCTTCAAGGCGTCGCGGCCGCGCTCCAGGGTGCGGGCCGATATGCCGTTTGCTTGGCCTTCGGCAACCAGGCCGATCCAGGGCTGGGCTCCGTGGACCAGAGCAGCCAGGAGGAACTCAACCGCCTCGTCCAGCTCTGGGCGGCGGCTCGGGGGGCGGGGCAACGGGCAGGGCTCCACGCCGTGATCCAGCAAGCGCACTCCGACTGCGTGGAGTTTGGGGCTGCCGTTGTGTTTAACCTGGACGAGCGCCCGGTCGTGACTGTCACGATCGCCCAGCGGGTTGTATAGGATCCAGCAGCAGCGGGTGGTCTGGGTGATAGCGGAGGAGCCGCGGAACCAGTCGAGCGATGGCTCGCCATCCTGGAGCTGGGCCTTGCGAATATGGTGGGCCACTACGATTGGTTTGCCCGTGTCCCGCGCCAGCTCTGCAAGGAACTGGACGATGGCGTAGGTCTCGGACGAGTTCTCATCTCGCTTGTGGGCGCCGCGCAGGGCATCGACAATGCCCAGCACGACGTCCGGCAGGAGCATCAGGCGTCGGACCTCCTCTCGGTGCGCCGGGTTGTCCAGGTTAGGGGCTGTTTCGCCATCGAGGAGGGCCAGAATGCCGTCGTCAGGCACACCGAATCGGGCCAGGCGCTCCAGCGTCAGCCCCTGGCCGGCCTCCGTATCCGCCCATACCACCTTGCCGGTCTGCGCCGTGTACGGCTCTCCATCTGGCCACCGAGCACCCAGCGTGACCGCCTTGCAGATCGCCGCCAGCAGGTACGATTTTCCAGCGCCTTGCGGGCCGCCGACGAGGCTGGTCTGTGCATTTGGGATCCACCCGGGCCAGAGGTAGGTAGTTCCCTTGTACTTGCGGCGCAGATCTGCATACGTCACTATCGATTGCGGGGCGGCTGGCATCTCTGCGACAAACCGCTGAAGAACTGCGTTCCCAGCCTCCGCACCGAGCTCCTTGCGCAGTAAGCGCCGGGCCACCACCACCAGGTCGTCGGTTCGCCCGCCGAGCTGCCGGTCGAGCTCCAACCAGGGCTCGTGCAAGAGCTCGGCTGGAGTGTCCTCCACTTGCACCCTCGCGAGACGGGCGCCGAAGTAGCTGGCCACAGCGGGCGGAACGTGTATGTGCGAAGGTGTACCATGCGCCACGTCGGGACCGTGTCGACCTCCAGTTCGATACGATGACCCTGCCTGTGACTCAAGTTTCCGCCCGATCGGGACGCTGCCGTAGGTTGCAGCGTTCCGGATCTTCCTCAGCAGGTCCTCGACGGACCAGGGGGGCTGGCAGTGCTGGTTCCATTCAAGCAGCAACTCGAACGCATCCAGTTCACTCAAGCCGAAGTCGCGAACAAGGGCCGCCGCGGTGGCGAAGGTGTGCTGGTCACCGCCAGTGCCTTGAATAGCAGGGTCTCTCTTGGCCAGCCAAGCGCTAGCCCGTTCCCGGGCGTCGTCAGAGTGAGTCCGCGTCACGCCCGTCGTATGAATTGACCGCCGTGTGGCAACGGCGAACCACCCTTGATCAAACACCGGCAAGCCTTTCAGGGCCGACGGAGTCCACTCCCCGATGGCCTCGTAGAGATGTCCTGTCGGATGGGTGCTTCCGGGAGCCAGCACGTAGCCTCCGTCAGCCCGCAGATCCAGGCACAGACGCTCGACGTGTGCTTTGTTTCGAATCTGGTCGCTGTCTTGTTCGGGGTACCGGTAGTATCTGTGGAGGCCCCTGGCGGTTCGAACCATCATGGGGGTCTGGGGAAGATGCTCTTGGGCCCATGCCTCGGCGTCCTCGCTATCCGTATCGACAACCACAACTCCGGAGACTTGGCCGCAGACTATGGCAGCGTTGTGCACCCGACCGGCTGGGAACATCGCTGCCAGTTCGATCTCGGTCGGCGGACGCCGCTAAAATGCCTCCCACCTTATGTTGGGGCGCTTCTCTTTGAACGCCAACGGAATAATGGAGAACCCAATTGCGGCCAGGTCCTTCGCTTGCTCCAGGCGTATCACGACTGAACCTCCACCTGGTCAGTAACCCCAGCCACGACGCAAATGCCCATCTCGATCACTTCCGACCAGGTCAACTCCTCGTTCGGCTGTGACATGATCATGAGGAAGAGCTTGTGGCGAACGGGGTAGGCACCGAGGTATCCAACAAGACCCCCAGCTACCGTGGCCATCACTTGCCCGCACCCGTGTTCGTAGCGGCGCCTGTCCTGGGCTTTGATCATGCGGTCCCTCCTTTGGCGCGTTGAAGTGACGGAGGCGCGGGCGCCTGCCGGTGGTGCATGTCGGAACGGCAGCCGTGCGCAGTTGCGCCACGGTTTACTGCACGGTAGCCTCGGATTGCAGTCTTGCCACCCAGTCCTGGAGGCCCGCCCGGGTGAAGAACCAGCGGCCGTCCAGCTTGATGCCTGGGGCTTTTCCCTCTCGGGTCAGACGCAGCAAGCCCTTGGGTGTCAGCCCGACAATCGGAGCCGCGGCCCGTGGCTCGAGCAGTAGCGGTTCGACCTCCGGCTGAGGCGTTGGCATTTGTCTGGGCGCCGGCCGATGGACGGGCAGCGGTCTTGGCGCTGGCGCCCGAGTCGGGGGCTGCTCACCACAATCTGTCATGCCCAAAACCTCTTTGGCGCTGGAGGATGGCCTGCGCATCTCTACACGCCACCTCCTGAAACCAGCGTCGTATGTGATCTGCGAGGTCGCGAGGGCTCATGCAATGCGAGGCGTTTGAACGGGAGGCGGCTATCATAGGCTTTCAAATCGGGCTTGAAGGGCTCCAGGTCTGTGACCACCGTTGGCTCGAGGGCCGGTTTCACCATTCGCTCTACGTCACCGTATCACCAACGGGCCATTGGAGGGCACCGGGGGACTGAGCTCTTACTGTCGCTCGCCGCCCGCTGACGCAAGACCCGGCGACGGCGTTCTCCGCGCGGCCCATTGGTTCACGGGCCATCACCGGGCAGGGGTCAGACTGGGCCGGGCCCAGGCCTGCGAACCGAGGCTGTGCTGGGGACGGCTGGGAGCCTGCGGACGGCGTGGATCTTATGGAAAAGCCGCGGCACCACTAGCCCAGGCCGGGGGCCTGGCGGCGGCTTTCCCACAAGCTCCACTCCGACCGCAGGGCGACGACGACGGTCGGCTACGGCGGGGGGGTCGGGACCTCCATGCAGAGTGACACGCAAGCGCCGTAGACCGTATGCAACGCACTCCCACTGTACTCCCACTTTTACTCCCACTCCCGGGAACCCGGCGGGGCATCCCGAACGATCCTGACCCGTCCCCGCATGTCCCGAAAGTTAGAATACAAGCCACTCTAGCAGATCCCGCCCATGTCCCCGGATGCCAGGTCGGACGATTTGTAATCAGCGGGTCGGGGGTTCAAATCCCTTCGCCGGCTTTATGCTTTGGGGGAGGGGGCCTTTGTCTGACATGGAGCCAGTGTAGCTGGGCCCTCGGTTGCCGTGATGAATATGGGGACGGAACGAATTGAACGTTCGACCTTCTGGGCTTCAACCAGACGCTCTACCGGCTGAGCTACATCCCCATAGGGTGGGCGACCGGAATCGAACCCGCGATATCCAGAACCACAATCTGGCGCTTTACCGCTAAGCTACGCCCACCATATCGAAAATACCGCGCTAAATCTTACCGCCATTGTTATGGTGTATCGGAACAAACGCCCATCAAAAAACCCACCTGGCACTCGTCCAGATGGGCTTGAGACCTGCGCCGGCGGCGCCGTTACCTCACCACATCACCAGTCTGGATGCGAGTGCAGACCACCCACGCTGGGCGTGGGTAAAGACGTGGTGCAGGTGGTGTCGCATCGTTCGGTTCATGACATGCCCAGTATAACGGCCCGCCCACGGGGATGTCAACTACCATATCGAAAAAGTTCCTGGCCATCGTGCCCTCGGGTTGCCGCTCACTTCGTCGCCTGAACGGCACGGCAACTCTCGAGGGCGAACCGTGCTATAATATGAAGCGTGGTGCAGACAGACGCGACGTTAACTCAGCTCAGGGAACTGCTTCAACGAGCTACTGCGGTCCTCGTGACGGCGGGTGCCGGTATGAGCGCCGACTCTGGCATTCCGACCTTCCGGGATGAAGGAGGGTTGTGGACTCTCCAAGCGCCTCTCGACAGCCCGGGCATGACACCGGGCGCCATTGACCAGGATCCGCGGGGTGCCTGGCGGTTCTATAACGAGCGCCGACGCCAATATCGCCAAGTCACGCCCCACAATGGGTACGTGATCCTGCAAGAATGGGCTTCCTCCTTGCGGGACGGCTACTTCGTCTACACGTCCAATGTCGACCAGCTCTTCCACCGCGCTGGATTTCTGTTTGACAGGCAGCCTGTCTTGGCTGCAATGCACAGAGAAAATGCTGCGATGACCTCTGGCCGATGGAGGAGTCAAGCTCTTCGGCCGTCCACGATGAGCTGGCCGTTCCGCCTCTCTGCCGCCACTGTGGTGCGACCGCCAGGCCAAACATGCTCCTGTTCTATGACTTCGCTTGGGTATCGACACGCATGAACCAGCAACATGATGCCATGGACGCCTGGCTTGCCGGCTTGCGCGCCGACAAGGCACTGGTTGTGTTGGAGATCGGGGCCGGTACAGCCGTGCCCAGTGTACGGGTCCTCAGCGAGGATGTGGCCCGCCGGTACGGCGGCACGCTCGTCCGGATAAACAAGAGCGAGCCTGATCTGAACGGTGTCGCAGGGTACAGTCTTCCTCTGGGTGGGTTGGAGGCTATCGATAATCTAGTCAGAGGATAAGGTCTGAAGTCAACCCTCCCCTTCAATGAGCGCACCCCGTTTGCAACCATTCCCAGGGGTTGCCAGAACCCGGCCGGGGAGAGCTACCCTGTTTCGCTCTCCTGGCGAACTGTGCGCTCCGGGAAGCGAACAATGAGGGGGAGTTCGC
>DASYBA010000129.1:0-9213 GCA_036501005.1 Candidatus Xenobia bacterium
GCAGTTTTCCCAGACCCCCACCATTCCGTTTCACATGCACGCCGTCGTCATGCACGACCGGGGCGCGGCAGAGGTGCTCCGCTATGAAACCGTGCCCACCCCCCGGGCCCATGGTGACGAGGTGCTGCTGCGAGTAGAAGGGGCCACCGTCAACCACACCGACATCTTCCACCGCACCGGGCAGTTCTTCATCCAGAAGCCGCTGCCCCACATCCTCGGCATGGACGTGGCCGGCACGGTCTCGGCGGTCGGTGCCCGAGTCAAGCATTTCCACGGCGGAGAACGGGTGGTGGCCACCTTCGAGGGCCTGGGACGAGAGCGCGACGGCGGCTACGCCCAGTATACCGTGGTCCCGGAGAGCGAGTTGCATGTCATACCCAACGGCCTGGACGTGCATGCCGCCGCCAGCATCGGTCTGGCCTTCACGACCGCCTGGCTCGCCTTGGTGGAGACGGCCCGCCTGTCGAACGGCGATCGCCTCCTGGTGCAGGGCGCGGCCAGCGGGGTGGGCACTTCGGCCATCCAGATCGCCCGCCACGCCGGCGCCCAGGTCATCGCCGTGGCCAAGCCGGAGAAAGCCGATCGGCTGACGACGCTGGGGGCCCACCTGGTCCTCCCCATGGATACGGCCCACCTGCCTCGCATGGTCAAGGACGCCACCGAGGGGCGGGGCGTGACGCACGTGCTGGACCTGGTCGGCCGGGACACCCTGGCCACGTCCATCAGTTGCCTTGCCGAGGGAGGCACGGTGCTGTGCGCCGGCGCCTTGAGTGGCGACCTCGCCCGCATCAACGTCATGGAGCTCATGCTGTGCCGGGGCCACCTGCAGGGCATCTACGGCAAACTCTCGCCCGGATCGTTCGAGACCATCCTGGACCGCTTTGCCCAGGGCGTCTATCAGCCGGTCATCGACCGGGTCATGCCCTTGCGGGACGCCCAGGAAGCGCACCGTCTCGTCGAAAACCGGGAAGTGCTCGGGAAGATCGTTCTCGATCCGTGGCGCAGATAGCCATTTCAGGACTTTTGGAGCAGTTAACGAATCCCATCGGGCTACGCCCGGTGCTACGCACCCGGCCATGAAAGGATTGACCTGTGCCCGACGCGACCCCGTCCTCCCAGAATGAACTGATCCGCATTCGCCCCACCCTGATCATCGGTCTGGGCGGCACGGGCGGCGACGTCATCCTCCGCATTCGCAAGCGCTTCTTCGAGAAGTATGGCGGCCTGGCGGAGTTTCCCCTGGTCGCCTATCTGTGGATCGATACCGACAACACCGAGAAGCACATCCTGGCCAAGGAGATGCAGCACTTCATCAGTCTGGCCGATACCGAGAAAAAGATGGTGACGGTGGGCGACACCACCCTCATCACCCAGCACCTCAAGGAAGCCGGCAACGAGCATATCGACAAGTGGTGGTATCCGGGCCTGAACGCGCTGGGCCAGATGAACGAGGGCGCCGGCCAGATCCGCCCCTACAGCCGACTGGCCTTCTTCCACCACTACAAGGATCGGGGCAACCTGCGGGCGGCCATCCAGGGGGCCGGCGCCCGCATCCGCGATCCGTTCGTCATGCAGCGCATGATGGAGTCGCCGGTGCTGAAGGAGCTGGGCATTCTCACCCAGGTCGAGTTCACCCAGCCGACCAACGTCTACGTCATCTGTTCCATTGCGGGCGGCACCGGGAGCGGCATGTTCCTGGATACGGCTTTCTCCATCAAGGACATCTTCAAGGAAGGCAACGTCACCACCACGGCCTACCTGGTGCTGCCCGATCACTTTGGCCCGGTCGCCAACGACAAGATGCGGGCCAACGCCTACGCCGCCCTCAAGGAGATCAACTACTACAAGTACGGCGTGCCGACGTTCGATACGGAGTGGGAGAACGGTTTTCCGGTCCGCGTGCCCATCCCGCCTTTCGACTACTGCTACGTCTTCGACAATCAGAACCAGGCCGGCCAGATCACCGGTGCCAAGGCGGAGAGCCAGGAGCTGGTGTTCGAACTGCTGGCCGACAACATCTTCAAGGACTTCTCGCACGGCGACTTCGCCGATCAGAAGCGGAGCGCCCGGGTGAACCTGCGCCAGTTCATGAGCGCGACCTACGATTATAAGCATCCGCGGTTCAAGCAGCGCTTCATCCAACGCTACCAGTCGGCCGGACTGTCGACCATCAGCGTGCCGCACGCCCGCATCATGACGGCCTGCGCCTATCGACTGGCGGGTGAGGTGATCAACCAGTGGGGCGGTTTGACCACGGCCGGCTTCAACGCTGCCGACATTCCCCGCATGGTCGACGATCGCTTCCTGCCCGCCATCGGGGCCGTCGAAGACGACAAGGCGCAAAAGCACGACATTCTCTTCGCCCTGTTGGATACCAGCGGCCTGGCCGACCCCGGTCAAGGCAAGGCCAGCGGTCTATTGAATCAACTGGCCGCCTTCCGCGACCAGACCATGCGCGACGTGGCGCACCACGTTCCGCAGCAGCAGCGCAAGAGGCTGCGCGACTTTCTCGAGATCTTTGCCTCGCAAGAGCGGGAGAAGCTGCGAGCCGAGGAGATTTCCGGCGACGCGGACAAGTGGGGCTACTACCCCCGCATCATCCGGGCCAACCTGGAAGCCCTGGTGACCCGCCTCAAAGAGAAGCTTCGCAAGGAAGGCTTCAACCTCATCGACGAGCGCCACGAGAGTATCGGGTACACGCAGGCCGTGTTGAAGGAGACCGCCGAGGCCCTCAAGCGGACCATGGGCACGCTCAACCGCAAGGTGGGCGAGATGGACGCCCTGTTGTCTCGGCGGGTGAGCGAACTGGGGCGTCGCTATAGTGAAATATCGGCCGCCGAGTTCCGCAAGAATTACGACGGCCGCAAAAACATCATTCTCGAGTACCTGACGGAGCGCTTTTTCGATACGTTGGTGGGTGACAACCAGAACCCTGGCGAGCTGCGGGCCCTGCTGCAGAAGCGCGCCTACCAGGAGGGCGTCGAGGTCTGCAAGCGCGTACTCGGGGCCATCCAGGGCGAAGAGCGGCCCGACGGCCGCCGCCAGGGCGGGCTGACGACCGCCCTCGACGCCCTCAAGAACGATCTGGAGACGCTGCGCCAGGAGTTCCAGACCGGCTTCAACTACTTCAGCCAGAAAGACGCCCAGACGTTGTCTCTGGTGCTGTACGAACCGAGCGATATCGAGAACGTCTACTACCCTGGCTACATCAAGTCCAAGGATGACGTGGCGGCGGTCGGTAACGCAGCCTTGCGCTCCCTGGAGCGGAGCATCACCGGGCTGGGCACGGAGCTGGCCGCCGGCCGCAAGGACGTGTGGAAGCGGGCTTTGACGACGGAGGCGCGCAAGCGCTTTGCCCATCTGCCCAACGACTTCCACGTCTTGAAGGTGTTCTATCGGAAATTCGACGAAGCCACCATCAAGAACCACCTGGTGCAGATCTTCAGCCGTTCGGCGGTGTGGGTGACGCCCAGCGGGGCCCATGGGGCCTTCCAGTTGCCCTCCCAGCAGTTGCACAAGATGATCGGCGTGCCCGTACCCAATGCCGACATGGCCCCGCAGGACGCGGCGGAAATCGAATCGCTGATCGCCAAACTGAAAGACACCATCGCCCGCGAGATCCAGACCGGGGTGAAATTCTACAACGTGCCCGAGTCGGGAGAGCTGCTCTTCTATCAGGAGGCCGGCGGCTTTCCCATCAACTACATGCAGCGCCTGGCCGACCTGCGAAAATGCTACCTCAAGCTGTATACGGCGGGCGAGCCTCTGCATATCGACTCGCACGACAAGAAGTTTCCCGACCTGGCCATCTACTCGCCGCAAGAACGCCAGGGCCTGGAGGAGGCCTACGAGTGCTACGTCTTCGGGTGTCTCTTTGACGAGCTGCAGTTCGCCGGGGGTGAATACACCTGGATGAAGAAGGACGGCTTCCGCGCTCGTCCCTACCCTCTGGGCGACCGCCACATGCTGCTGGTCAAACTATCGACCGACGACGTCATCCGTGCCGAGGTGTACGACAAGCTCAAGAAGCGGCGAGAAGAGTTCCTGGGCAACGTGCGCCTGGAAGACCTGGCGACCTACCTGGCCCTGCTCGATGCCTACAAGCTGGATGCCTACGGCGACCGCTGGGGCAAGGTGCAAAACGAAGACGAACTGGATTTCGACAACATGATGATCGTCAAGACCATCCAAGATGAGGAAAAGCGGGTGGAGGCCTCTCCAGTCGCCCAGCAGCAGGGCCCGGCGCTGGCCGCCCGGGCCGCCGCGCTGGCCGATGCCCTGCCCCAGGTGGCCCGTCGCCGCGCGGACGAGAAGTGGGCCCTGGTACGCAAGGCGGGCGCCCCGGCGTAACCTGGCATGGCTGTCTGCAAGGGCAACGACTGTCTCGGCTGGACCCTGGGTGAAGGTGACATCTTCTGCTCGTGGTGCGGCGCCCGGCTGCTCGAGCTGAGCGTGACCATGCAGCAGAAGCGGGGCGGCCGGTGGGAGCCGCTCACGCCGCCCATCCTCAACGTCGATCAAAAGCCGGAGCTGCAGGTGCTGGTGCGCAATATCGGACAGACCGGGCCCGTCGCAGTGCGGCCAAGCTGGTTTGTCTGTGCCGCCACCTGGCTGGCCTTTGACCTCGAGCCGCTCAAGACGGCGGCCCTCAAACCGAACGATACGGTGGCCCTCAGTGTGAGCCGCTTCAAGGCACCGGATCAGGATAGCCGACACGAGGCCATCATCGGCATCGCCCAGCCGGGCAATCCGGATCCTCTGGGCCAGGTCACGCTGGAGGTCGTTCCCCGCCCCCGCTTCGAAGTCGACATGCCGGTCCAGCGGGTGCAACTGGAACCCGGCGCCAACGTGCTCGACATCGGCGTGGTGCTGCGCCGGGGCAGGGCCACGGTCAACGCACTGCCCACCCTGGAAGGCGGCTGGGGCACACTGGAATGGGGCGAGGGCGTCAAGCTGCCCATCGAAATGGATCAGGGGGGCAACACCCGGCTGCCGTTACGACTGCGATTACGCAACGAGACGTCGGAGACGTTCGCCGCCACCAAGAACGACGTCATCTTGCGGCGCGGGTCGGTCATGGTGCGGTGCGTCGGCCGCGAGGAAGTGCCCATCGACGTGCCCGTCGAGCTCGAAGTCACGCTCGCGCCCCTCTTGTATGTCGAACCGTTCCGCGATCGGCGGCGCATGGACTGGCCCCTGGTGCGAGGCCTGACGGACAAAAAACCGCTCGTGCTGACGCTGTACAACGGCTATCCGGGCGCCCGCGGCCATGCCGATCTGGAGATACGGCGTATCGATATCGAAGGGGCGGCCGCGTGGTTGAAGGGCACGGATCTCTCGTCTCCGCTCCGCCTCGCCAGCGGGCAGTCGACGACCCTGCCCCTCAGTATCGACGTGCAGGCCCTGCCCGAGTCCGGCGGCACGGCCCAGATCGTGTTCAGCAGCAATGCCAAGACGTCGCCCTACTTTGTCAAGGTGGAGCTGCGCGAGCCGGGCGCGTTCAACGGGTGGCTGGTCATCGATCTGGGCACCACGAACTCCTGTGCGGCCCTGCTGGATGAGGACCGGGCTATCGAAATGGTACCCCTCGACCTCCATCCTTTGGAGAAGCCCACCACCATGCCGTCGGTCATCGGCTACCAGCGCATGGTGGCCGCCTTGGACTACGAGGTGGGCGGCCGCGTCTGGAGTCTCAGCCACCTGCCCGAGGTGGCGGCCTCGGTGGTGGTGGCCGCCAAGCGGCGTATCGGCACCGGCAAACCGTTCACCATCGTTCCGCAGAAAGAGCCGGGCGAGACGTGCACGGTGCCCGCCCAAGACGTGCTCTCCCACATCTATGCCACCATCGTGCAGCGGGCGACGGAGATGCTGGCCGGTCGAGGCGATACGCAGGCCATCATCAACCGCCTCATCGTGGCCCATCCGTCCCGCTTCACCATGCGGCAGATCGACGAGCTGAAGGCGGCGGTCACGGCGGCGGTCGAGCCCATGGTGCGTCGGCACCTGGGCGCCGAGGCCAGGATTCTGGATCTGCGCACCATCCACGAGCCGCTGGGGGCCGCCCTGCACTTTCTCAACGACTGGCGACAGCAGGCCCTCATGCATGCCCGCCAAGCCTCGGACGACATTCGATATACGCTGCTGGTGTACGACTTCGGCGGCGGCACCATCGACATCACGCTCCTGGAGGTGCATTCGTCTCGAGTCCTGAGGCCCGGCATGAGCGTGCCGCGGCCCAAGAACGGCAACGTCGATCTGGCCACCGCGGTCGACCAGGAGGCCCTCATGCTGCCGGCCTTGATGGGGGCGACGTTGGAGCGCTGCCAGCAGGCGGTGCGGTCGGAAGGATTGTTGCTGCAGGTGGCCGGCGTCAACGGTGCGGACGATGGCGATCTGGCCAAGAACAATGCCTTTCTTCTGGAGCAGTTTGCCCGTTCGGTGTTGCGGGTACTCCCGGCCCAGGCCCTGGTAGCGGGCGACGAGCAGGCCTGGAACCCGCTCCGCCACAGCGCGCACGTCAACGAACGCCTGGCCCTCACGGGGGTGGGGAGCGGCCGCCGTCAGCGGCGGGAATTCAATCGACAAGACATCTTGCCGTCGGTGGTCGAGGTGCGAAGCCGCCTCCTCCACACGGAGAGCGGGCCGGCCCCCGACGAGACGGCCGAGTCCCATGCTTTTTCCTACACCGTGACGCCCCACGTCATCGGGGCCACCGGCCACCGTTGGCTGGGAGGCGAGGACGTCACCGCCATGGTGCGGGACCTCCTGGTCGAGAGGGTGTTGCGAGCGTTGCGAGCGCAGGAGAAGACCGAGGCGGTGGAGCTGCCCCTCGATGCGGATACCTGCCCTATTCAATATGCCCAGGCGGCCCGCAACAACACCAGCCTGGTGCGAAAGTGGGCCGAGGAGACCAAGGTGGGGCTGTCTCGCAGCGCCCCCGCCGAAGATTTGATCACCCGGGTGCCCACCCTCGAGGTGGTGGTCGACGGCATGCTCAAGCCCGTGGCGGGCACGGTTCTGGCCGGGCTCAAAGTCTTTCCCAGCCTGGACGACCTCAATCGGAGGCTGGAACCCACCCTGGCCATCACTATCGACATGGCGGCTCGCCTGTGCACCGATTGCGGGGGGCCCGACGTGGTGTTGCGGGTGGGCAAGTCGTCGCAGTTGCCGTTGGTAGGTCGGCTCCTGGCCCGGGCCTTTCCCAACGCGCTCCCGTCGGTGCCGCCCGATGCCAAGGAGTGCGTCGTGCAGGGGGCGTGTCTCCAGCCCCTGCCCGGGGCCGGCGTGACCCTCAGCCGCGGTGTGGCCCGAGCCGGGGTCCGCCTGGGCATGGGCTCGGCGGAGCGTTTGTCGGCCACCACCAGCCGCCTCGGCATCAAGGTCCTGGATGGGGGCCGGGCGTGGTTCCACGAGGTGTTGCCGGCTGGCCAGCCCATTCCCGAAGCCGGCTTGTTCCGCCGTATGGAAGGCTTTGGGCTCATGACGGGCCGCAACCGCATCCCGCTCTTGGAGAATGCCGGCACCCGGGACGAACTGCTGCTGGGCAACGGGCAGCGGAATCCGAACGTGGAGACGTTGGGCCTCTTCGAGGTGGACGTGCCCTCCGATATCGATAGCGAGCTTTTAGCGAACGTGGATCTCTCGCTCGGCATCACCCCCGATCTGGCCGTGCAGCTTTCGGTGCACGTGGGGGACCGCTGCCTGGGTCCCTATTTGATGCAAGCGGTCAAAGGAGAGTAGCCGATGTTCCAGAGACCACAGGACGTGCACGGGCTGACGGAGCGGGTGGGCGCACTGGAGCATGCGCTGGAAGATTTGCGACGGCAGATCGAGGCGGTCGGACGGCAGGTGGCCGACACGCCGATCGGGCCCATGGACGACCGCTGGCAAGCGTTGGAGGCCCGGGTCGCGGAGATGGCCGAGCGACTGCCGGATCGACCCCGGGCAGCGCCCGATCCCGTCCCCGCGGCTGCGCCACGCTTTCAGCCCCCGGGTCTGCTCCCGCGGCCCCGGCCTCTGGTGCGACTGGAGGAACCGGCGCCACGACGAGAAGAACCGTCGCGCCCGGTCTGGCAAGAGCCGGACGATCTGGACCTGGGTTACGAATTTGCACCGCCGCCAGCCCCCGTCGAGGAGAAGACCCCAGAAGAGACCATGGCGGCGTTGGCCCGTCGCATCTCCGAGGCGGTGCCGGGCGAAGTGCACGGCATGCTGGCGGCCAGTCTAGCCGCACTCGAGGCGCTAGGGCTGGAGGCGAGGACGGCTCGGGAGCTGGCCGAGAAAGGCGTCATCGAGGTGGTGTTGCGGGTCTCCGTCGATGGCGACGTGGGGGCCCGCCTGGCCGAGGCCTTCGAGCGGGAGAAAGCCCGGGTCCTGGGCCAGTTGGCGGGGGCCGCATCGGGGACGTCCATCGACACGGTCTCGACCCGGGACATCCCCGCGCTGGTGGATGTGTGCGACACAGCCCGTCGCCAGTTCGACGGCAAATCTCCCTTCTACAACCGTATCGAACCGCTCTTGCGGCAACTGCTCGACGCGGCCGGGCTGGAAAGCCTGGAGCCGCGGCACGGAGAGCCGTACAACCCGACGCTCCACAACGCGCTGGATTTGATGGAGGCCGACGACGCGGGCCTGCGGGACCGTATCGAAAGCTGCCGCTACCGGGGCTACCGCCGCCACGGCGAACTGCTGAAGAAGGCTGGAGTGGTTATCTATCGCTGACGGCGGCGCTCGCCCACCAGGACCAGGAGGGCTGCCATCAAGGCCGCGCCGGCAGGTCCCTGGCGGCCGTCTACGTTCAACTCGGGCGTGCCGGCTGGGACGAGCTGAATCACGATGTAACAGATTCTTCAACTGCTGGCTTCGCAGACTTCCTGCACTCGGCCGACCTGGCCGCTGGTCAGCCGCACCTTGATGCCGTGCGGATGGTGGGCTGAGTTGGTCAGGATGGCCTGCACGACCCCGCGGGTGCGCCGCCCGGTCGCCTGATCCTGTTTGAGCACGATATCGACCGTCAGACCGGGTCGGATGTCTTTCCGATTCTGTCCGTTCACCCGCTGGGCTACCGGCCCCAGTCGATATCAAGCGGCCGTGGCGACCCGCTGGGGGAAGGCGACGGGCGGGTGGGGGCTTCGGTCTTGGCGACTGGGGCGGCGGCCTGCTTCCGAATGCAGAGCGGGCAGGGCGTGAGAGGCGTGAAGTGGCCTCGGCCGT
>DASYBA010000130.1:0-9175 GCA_036501005.1 Candidatus Xenobia bacterium
CCACGTCTTCCACCTCTCCGATGGCCCCCATCGGAATGTTCTTGAGCAGAGCTTCCCGAGCAGCCTCGGGCAGCTTGTCGGTCATGTCGGTGCGAATATACCCCGGTGCCACGGCGTTGACGGTAACGCCGGCGCCGGCCAGCTCCTTGGCGGCCGCCTTGGTGAACCCGATGATGGCAGCCTTGGAGGCTGCATAGTTGGTCTGTCCCGGATTGCCGATGAGCCCGACAATGGACGCCAGGTTGATAATGCGCCCGGATTTCTGTCGCATCATGCCCCGGGTCGCGGCCTTGGTGCAGTTGAAGACCGACTTCAAGTTCGAGTTGATGACCTCATCCCAGTCGGCCTCTTTCATGCGCACCAGGAGCCCGTCCCGGGTGATGCCGGCGTTGTTGACCAGGACGTCCAGTCGACCCAGGGCGGTGGTGGCGTCGGTGACGACCTTCTGAGCGGTCTCAAAAGAGGCGACGTCACCCAGCACCAGGGTGGCTTTCTGGCCGCGGGCGGTGATGGCGTCGACCACGGCCTGGCCGGCCTCGGCCTGACGCGCATGGACGGCCACGGCACAGCCCGACGCCGCCAGTTCCATGGCGATCGCCCGGCCGATGCCTCGGCTGGATCCCGTGACCAACGCGGTCTTGCCTTCCACCCGCTCCCCTCTCGACAATATTATTCAAGCCTGGCGGCGGCGTGTTATATACTGGAGGGGGCTTGTAATTCCTTCACCCGGCGACCGTGGCGAGGCACTTCTCCAGGGCGAAGGGATCGGCACACTTCAAGGCTTCGACCGTGCGGTCGATCTTCTTCAGCATGCCGCCCAAGGTGGCGCCGTGCCCGACTTCAAAGACGCGGCTCGGGCAGCTCGAAAGAAGCAGCCGCATGGTCGGTTCCCAGCGCACCTGGGAGGTCATCTGGCGCTTCATGATGCCGCGTAGTTGGCTGCCGCTCTTGACCTCGGCCACGGTCGTGCTGCTCAGGTAGCGGGCCTTGGGGTCGTGAAAGGTCACAGCATCGAGGGCCCGCGCCAGCTCGGGCACGGCGTCGGCCATGAGGGGCGAATGAAAGGCGCCGCCGACCGTCAGGGGGATGACCTTGCGGGCGCCCCGCGCCTTGGCGAGCTCGCAGGCTTTGGCGACCGCCTCGACCTCGCCGGAGATGACGATCTGGTCGGCCGTGTTGAAGTTGGCCACCACCACCGTGCCGTCGACCTCGGCGCAGACGGCCTCGAGGGTGGCATGGTCGAGGTTCAGGATGGCGGCCATGGTGCCGGCCGTGGTCTTTTCCATGAGCTGGCCCCGCTGGCGGGAAAGCCGAATGGCGTCGGCGGTGGTCAGTACCCCGACGACGGCGAGCGCCGCGTATTCTCCGACGCTGTGCCCGGCCACCAGGTCGGGCTCGATGCCAGCCGCCTGCAGCGCCGCCGCGCACGCCAGGCTGGTGGTCACGATGGCTGGCTGGGTGATGCTGGTACGCGTCAACTCGTCGGCCGGGCCTTCCCAGCACAGGGTGCTGAGCGGCATGCCGAGCACCTCGTCGGCGAGCCGAAACACCTCGGCCGCGGCGCGGTTGCCGATGGCGAGGTACTTGCCCATGCCGACGGCTTGCGACCCCTGGCCGGGAAAGAGGAATGCGGTGCTCAGGACTGGGCGGCCTCTTCCAGCGAGATGATTTCTCGACCGTTGTATTTGCCGCAGTTGAAGCAGACCCGGTGCGACATCTTGGGCGCCTTGCAGGTCGGGCAGACGCTGAAGCTGGGCACGTGCAGGTTGATGCTGGCCCGGCGGCGTCGAGTCTTGCACTTCGACATCTTGAATTTAGGATTAGGCATGGAGCACCTCTCGTTACGGTTTCTGGATGAACTTCTCGAGGCCTTTCCAGCGCGGGTCGACGGTCTTCGTCTCGCACTGGCAAGGGGTCTCGTTGCGGTTGACGCCGCACACCGTGCACAGGCCCCCGCAGTCGGGCCGGCACAAGGGCTGGATGGGCAGCGCGGCGATGATGTTCTGGCGAATGACCTCTTCGATGTCGATGCGGTCTTCGTCGTAGATGAAGACGCTGAGTTCCTCGGGGTGGAGGTCGGGCCCTTTGGGCAGCTCTTCGCTGCCGGACGGCAGGAACTCCTCGTGGATGTCGATCTTCTCGTGCAGGTCGAAGGTTTCGACGCACCGAGCGCACTGCACGCGCGCGGTGGCCTCGACGATGCCCTCCACCAGGATGCGGCTACCCGCGTTGGTGAGCTTGAGGTCGAAGTGGACCGGGCCGACCAGGTCGACCCCCTCCAGCAGCAGGCGCTCCGTCTCGGAGACCCGCATGTGGACGCCCAGCGCCTTCTTGATGTCACGAATGTCGAGCTTTTGCATGGCTAGAACAGTGACCTAGTATAGGCATTGCCCCGCAGGTTGTCAACGTCATGGGCGGAAGCGGCCGGGCTTGGCGAAGTCGGGCTTCCCACCGTCGGTAGTGCAGGCTTGGATACCGGCCGTGCCGAAGCGATCTGGCACAGGGCAATGGACGGGACACACGGCGGCGAGAGGCACCAGAGCTGGATCGAGCGCACACTGGACAGACGGTGCGTGGAGCATCCCCTGCGGTCTCGAATGCTCCAGCTCGTCAGCCTGCTGTCGGCCGCCGTGACGCTCGGGCTGGTAACACCGCTCAACGTCAGCCTGGGGCTCAGCCTACCCCTGCACGTCGCCATCATCAGCTTCGGCCTCTTGTCCTTGTGGCTGTACCGGGAATCACGACGGGGACGGGACCGGGCGGGTCTGCAGTGCCTCCTCGTGGGGACGGTCATCGACCTCAACTGGTTTCTCAACGGGGGCTCCCAAGGCAGCGTCCTGTTGGTCCTCTTCGCGGTCGTATTGCTGGTGCCCATCTTCTTCAGCGGTTGGCAACGCCAGGTGGCCATCGTCTTGTGGCTGCTGGACGGACTGACCCTGCTCGCCGTCGACTTCGTGCGACCGGATTGGAATATCCCCTACCCCAATGCCGTCGCACGCACCGGCGACTTGATGGCGGGATTCGTGGTGGCGTGCGTGACCGCCGGGCTGGCTATCTGGGTCGTGCTGGATTCGTACGAGCGAGCGCAGGCCGCGCTGGCCCAGGCGCTCCACCGTGCCGAGGCCGCCAGTCGGGCGAAAACGGAGTTCCTCGCCAATATCAGCCACGAGGTGCGCACGCCCCTGAACGGCCTGCTGGGCACGATGGCCCTGCTGCAGCACCTCGACTTGCCGACCCGGGAGGCACGCCTGGTCGCCGCCGCGCAACAGTCGGGAACGGCGCTGCTGGGTCTGGTGGACGACCTGCTGGATGTCGCCCGTATCGAATCCGGCCGCATCGAGTTGCGACCCGTCGAATTCAGCGTGGCCGACCTGCTGGACGACCTGCTGGTGTTGACGCGAGAGACGGCGGCCACCAAGGGCATCGAGCTTCGTTGTGAAATGGAGGCGCACGTCCCCGCCCGGGTGCGGGCGGACGCGGCCAGGTTGCGGCAGATCCTGGTCAACCTGCTGACCAACGCCATCAAATTCACTGACCACGGATCGGTGCGGGTGCAGGTGAGCGTGGTGTCGATGGCGGGACCGAATGTCGAATTGCGGTTCGAGGTCGTCGATACCGGTATCGGCATCCCGGCCGAACGTCTGCCTGAGCTCTTCTTGCCCTTCTCCCAACTCGACGGGTCGTCGACTCGGCGCCACGGCGGCACGGGATTGGGCCTGGCCATCTCCCGGCGGCTCGCACGGGCGATGGGAGGGGAGTTGGACGTGCGATCATGCCCGGGGGAGGGCAGCACTTTCCACTTCCAGCTCCAGTTCGAGGTGCGGGAAGCGGAGACGGGGCCCGTGTCGGGGCTCGATATTCTGCTGGTGGAAGACAACAACCTGAATTACGAGGTGGCCTGCGCCATGCTGACTCGACAGGGGTGCCACGTGGTGCGGGCGACAGACGGTGCGGCCGCGGTGGAGGCGTATCGGCAGGGTCGATACGACCTCATCCTGATGGACTGCCACATGCCGGAAATGGATGGCTACGCGGCCAGCCACGCGATTCGGGCGCACGAGGAGGGCGGGCGGCACACCCCCATCGTCGCCATGACGGCCGCCGACGATGCGACACAACGGGCAGCCGCCGGCATGGACGACTTCCTCTCCAAGCCGATCACCATGGATGAACTGCGGCGGGTGCTGCTGCGCTGGGGCGGCCGCACGCCGGACCCGGCCGGCAAGCCCTATTGACGCACGAACCCGTCAAAGCTTTTGCCGTTTCGGTCCCCCGCCACAGCGGGCACTTTCGCAAAAGTCCACTCGGGTAAAGGGGACCATTCATCCGCAAACGCCCTTCGAGTGTAGAGAATCAGGCCGCGAACTGCCAGTAAACTTTGCTCGCAACCGCTCCATCCTTGACGGAAAGCCGTGACGGCTCCAAAATAAAACAACCTCTGAGGATGGTCCCATCGGCCTGATGCGACTATTCCCAGAGGTTGCGATACGGTTGGGTGTCTACCCCGGTGGATCAGACGCTGGCGGGCACTTTCTCGCCGCGCCACGCCATCAGGCTGTGGGCCGTGTCGTTATAGGCCCGGAACCGCACCACTTTCCGCTGGTCGTTGTAGGTCGAGTGGTGGACTATCTCCTGGTTTACCTGGATGCCGTTCTTGCGCAGCTTCGTCTTCATGCGAATGAAAGCGACCACCTCGTTGCCCTCGCCCAGGATCATGTAGGGCTCAAAGTGCTGGAACTCGACATTTTCACTCAAAACCTGCAAGAACTGCGCCACGCCAGCGCGACCATGGCGCAAGCCATGCCAGGGGATTTCCGTCGCCACGGAATCATGACCCCACTCGACATTTTCTGCCACGTTGTCAAGGATGGTCTGGACCTCGCCCCGGGAAAAAGCGTCATACACATTGCGAGTTTGTTCGACAAGAGTCATATTGGAGTCTCCTTTCGTGCGGCCGCTGGGTTCTCCGCCCGGTTGTGACCATCCTGTAATCCCATCGAGACCTCCTCGAGGCCAGGAGCGGCTACCATGGGCCCAGGGCTGGGAGACTTCCCCCCTCTCGGCCTGGCGACCCTGGCCGGCTACCTGCACCCCGGCGATACCGTCGACCTGCAGGACGAACATGTCGAACACCTCCGCCTGGACGACGCTCCTGACCTGGTGGTCATCCAGGCCTATATCACCTCCGCTCGCCGTTCGTACGAGATCGCCAACCGCTATCGAAATCGTGGCTGCTTCGTGGCCCTCGGCGGGCTCCACGTCACCTCCCTCCCCGACGAGGCTGCCCAGCACGCCGACAGCATCTTCCTGGGTCCCGGCGAGGACATCTGGCCAAGGTTCCTGGAAGACTTCCGACAACGCCGGCCCCGCACCCGGTACGTATCGACCATCCGCACCCTGGCTGGCCTGCCGCCCATCCGGCGGGATCTGATCAAGCGCCACCTCTATCTGGTCCCCAACTCCATCGTGGTGTCAAGAGGCTGCCCCCACACCTGCGACTTCTGCTACAAGGAGGGTTTCTTTGAGGGCGGGCGGTCGTTCTATACGCAGACGGTCGACGCCGCACTGGCCGAAATCGAACGCCTGCCAGGACGACACCTGTATTTCCTCGACGACCACCTGCTTGGCAACGTCCGCTTCGCCGAGGCCCTGTTCGAGGGCATGCGCGGCATGGGGCGAGTCTTCCAGGCCGCCTCCACGGTCAATGCCATCCTCCGGCCCGGGCTGATGGAGAAGGCTGCCGCCGCTGGCCTTCGCAGCCTCTTCGTGGGGTTCGAGACGTTGAGCGAGGCCAACCTCCGCCAGATCCACAAGACACAGAACCTGAACCGGGACTATGCGGCAGCCATCCGCCGGGTGCACGATGCGGGCGTCATGGTCAACGGCAGCTTCGTCTTCGGCATGGACGACGACGACGAAACGGTCTTCGACAGAACCATCGAATGGGCGATTCGACATGGCATTGAGACCAGCACCTATCATATCATGACGCCGTACCCCGGCACGGAGCTCCATCGCCGCATGGAGAAAGCGGGCCGGATGCGGAGCCGAGACTGGGACCTTTTCGATACTCGCCACGTCGTCTACGAACCCCGCGGCATGTCCCCCGACATGCTGGAGGCCGGGTATTGGCGTGCCTATCGAGACTTCTATCGGTGGAACGCCATCTGGCGCGGCAGTGCGGCGCAGCCAGATCTGCACGCCCGCCTGCGCCACCTGGCCTATGCCGCAGGTTGGAAGCGGTTCGAACCCCTCTGGGACTGGCTTATCCGCACTCGTCGCGTCCTCTGGATGTTGCCCGTACTGGAGGAAGTCCTGTCGGCGTTCAAGGCGTCGTCCTCCGCTCCAGTTCGGCCAGGCGGCGCGCCGTCTCGCGCCCCTGCCGCAGAAACGACTCCCGTTTGAGAGTCGGGGCCGGAGTTGTCCTTACAAGACGGGCTGGGCCTTGCCGGCGGAGTGGGTCGGATAGCTCCCGGCCGGCGTCTCGCCGGCGTTCAAGAAGTCGTTCCAGGATTTGTGCGGCTTGCCGTTTTGCTCCACCATGCTGATGCACCGCTCGACCGGGCACACCAGGCTGCACAGGTTGCACCCCACGCAGTGCTCTTCGTCGATACGCGGCACCCGGCTCTCGGGGCGGTCCAGGCGGATGGCCTGGTGGGCGGCATCCTCGCAGGCGATATAGCACAGTTGGCAGCCAATGCACTTCGATTCGTCGATGTTCGCCACGATGCGATAGTTGAGGTCCAGATTGCCCCAGTCGTTCAAACGCTGGCCCGCGATGCCGGAAAACTCGGCGATGGTCTTGAACCCCTTGGAGTCCATCCAGTTCGACATGCCGTCGATCATGTCACCCACGATGCGGAACCCATATTTCATGGCCGCCGTGCACACCTGCACCCCAGTCGCACCCATGAGGATATATTCCACCGCGTCCGACCACGTTTCGATACCGCCGATGCCCGAGATGGGCAGGTTGAATTCGGGATCGTGGGTCAGCGCTCCCACCATGTTCAGTGCGATCGGTTTCACCGCCGGGCCGCAGTAGCCCCCGTGGGCCGACTGTCCGTGCACGTTGGGGTTGGGCGTCAGACTGTCCAGGTTGACCCCGGTCACCGAGTTGATGGTGTTGATGAGCGATACGCCGTCTGCACCGCCCTTCTGGGCCGCGCGGCCGGGGTAGCGGATGTCGGCCACGTTGGGCGTCAACTTGACCAGCACTGGCACCTGGGCCGCTTCCTTGGCCCAGGCGGTGATCTGGGCGCAGTACTCGGGCACCTGGCCCACCGCCGCTCCCATGCCTCGTTCCGACATGCCATGCGGGCAACCGAAATTCAATTCGATACCGTCACAACCCGTATCGTTGACCTGCTTGACGATGTCGTGCCAGGCCTCCTGCTTCGACTCGACCATCAAAGACACGATCACGGCGTGATGCGGCCAACGCTTCTTCACTTCGCGGATCTCAGCCAGGTTCTCATCCAGCGGGCGGTCGGTGATCAGCTCGATGTTGTTGAGCCCCATGACCCGCTTGCCCTTGTATTGGACCGCGCCATAACGGGAGTTGACGTTGACGATAGGTTGTCCGAGCGTCTTCCAGACGAAGCCACCCCAACCCATCTCGAAGGCCCGGTGCGCCTGATAGGCCGAATTCGTCGGCGGCGCCGAGGCCAGCCAGAAGGGGTTGGGAGACTTGATGCCGGCGAGGTTGATGGAAAGGTCTGCCATTTGACTCAAGCTCCCTTCGATTGCAGGTATTGGATGATGGCGAGGCCAGCCGCCTTGCCCTCGGCCACGGCGTTGACCACTTCCTGGCCGCCGCTGACGCAGTCGCCGCCGGAGAAGTAGCGCGGGTTGCTGGTTCGATAGCCGTCGTGCGTCGCCACCCGACCCTTCTCCACCTTGAGCCCGAAGATTTGTGAGAAGAGCTCCTCGTGGGGCGACTGCCCCGAAGCCTTGATGACCATGTCGACGGCCAGTTCGAAGTCCGAGCCCGCCACCGGCACCGGTGCAGGGCGGCCACTGGCGTCGGCCGATCCGGGCGCCATTTTCTGGCACCGCAGGCCGGTCACGTGACCGTTGCCGACGATGGCCACCGGCTGGGTATGCCATAGAAAGCGGACGGTGTCGCCCAGCGCGAGCTCATACTCGTGGTCGTAGCAGGGCTTCTCCTCCGGGCCTCTTCGATAGACGATGGTGACCTCTTCAGCCCCGAGTCGGACCGACTCGGTCGCCGCGTCGATGGCGGTGTTGCCGGCGCCGATGACCGCCACCCGCCGCCCGACTTTCGTGTCGCGGAAGGGGCGATTGCGCAGCGCCTCGATGAACTCCGTGGCCCCGATGACGCCCGTCAGATCTTCACCGGCAATACGCAGCGACCGAGTGCCGCCCATGCCGACCCCGAGGAAAATCGCGTCGAACTCCTTCTCCAGTTGGGCGATGGAGACGTCCTTGCCGACCCGCACCCCGGTGCGCAGCTCGAAACCCGTCAGGGCCTTGATGTAGCCCACCTCGGCTCGGGCTTCCTCGTTGGTCAGTTTGTAAGGCGCCACCCCGTGCCGATTCAACCCGCCGGCTTCGGAAGAAGCCTCGAAGACCACGGCACGGTACCCCGCCCGGCTCACCTCGGCAGCACAGGCCAGGCCGGCCGGCCCCCCTCCGACGACCGCCACCGATCCGGTGGCTCGCCGGGGCGCCGGCTCAAACACCTTGATGTTGTTGTCTATGACGTGATCGGTCGCGTATTGCTGCAGACGTCCTATGTCGATGGCCGGCATCTCGAGGCCGTGATACACACAGGCGCCTTCGCACAAGACCTCGGTAGGACAGACCCGAGCGCAACTGGACCCGAGGATGTTGCTTTCCAAGATGACCTTGGCAGCCCCGGTCGTGTTGCGAGTCGCAATGCGCCGAATGAACTCGGGCACGTCGATATGGGTCGGACACGCCCGCATGCACGGGGCATCGTAGCAATACAGGCAGCGGTTGGCTTCGACCAGGGCGTGGTCGGTGGTGAGAGGAGGTTTGATCGGGGAGAAATCTGGTTCTGCCATGGCGAGCCTCCCTTACGCGGCTGAAGGCCGTACAGTTCGGCCCGTACAGCTTCAACCCCTCCGCCGAGCAGCTCGCCAGGTAACCCGGGCAGGGGTCAAAGAGAAGCCGATGGGCATGATATGGG
>DASYBA010000131.1:0-3557 GCA_036501005.1 Candidatus Xenobia bacterium
CCTCCGTCGCCAGATGTTCCACCAGGTCGGGCGTGAACGTCACCTGCAGACGCCGGGACTTGAATCCTTCCCGCTGCGCGAGAAGCCGCAGCTCTTTGAGCACGATGTCTCGCATGAGCGTTGGCGAAAGCGGCGAGAAGCCGACGACAGCGTCCAGGCGGTTGAAGAACTCCGGCCGGAAGAAACGGGCCACCGCGGACGAGGCCTCGTCTGGAGCCCGAGTCGTCAATCCGATAGGCGCTTTCGACGTCTGTCCGACATTCGAGGTCATGACGACCAGAGCGCTGCAGAACGTCGTCACCCGTCCCAGGCTGTCGGTCAGCCTCCCCTCGTCCAACATGGACAAGAGCACGTCGAACACCGCCGGTGTTGCCTTTTCGATTTCATCTAGCAGCACGACGACGAAGGGCTGCTGTCGAACCCGGCGGATGAAAGCGCTGGGCTCGCCGTGCGCATCCACTTGCAGGCGCTGCTCGGCCCCCCACGTGCTGTATTCGCTCATGTCCAGCCGCACCAGGCGCTCCTCTTTCTCGCCGTGGCCAAACAGGTAATCGGCCAGGGCCCGGGCCAGCTCGGTCTTGCCCACGCCGGTGGGACCGCTGAACAAGAACACCCCCAGCGGCCGCCGTGGGTCGTTGAGCCCGGCCTTGAAGCGCACCACCGCCCGAGACACCTGGCGACACGCCTCGTCTTGCCCCATGACTCGAACCTGCAAAGCCGAGACGACTTCGCCCGATGAAAGCGCCACGTCGTCTCGCACCAGCCGTTCCGGCAGGCCTGTATCGAGAATGAACCGCAAGAACACGTCGTCGGTGGTCACGTCGCCCCGGGTCTCCTCCACCAGCCGCCGAATGAATGCGGTGGCCGCCCCGGGCAGCGGTCGATAGGGCATGAAGCGACGCAACAGAGCCACCACCTGCTCCCGCACCCGGCTCTGGACGTTCACCCGATGCTTCTGTTCCACCATCGACACAACGTGCTCCAAGGCTCGCAACGCCTGCGCTTCCGGCATCGTCCTTATGGGCACGACCTGCAGAGCATCCGACAGGCCCGGCAGCAGGCGGCGAACCGCATCCAGCTCTTCCGGCGTCGCCTCCGCCACCAGTCGAAGCTCACCTCGCTGCAGGTACGGCACCAGGAAAGCCCCCACGCCGTCGGTTGCACTACCGCCCGCCGACACCAGCTCCAGCAGGCTCTCGACGCAGAGCACGGCATGCGCGTCCGATAGCTCGGCCACGATGGCCTCGCAGCGTTCCTGCCACATCCCCAGGTAGCGCATGCCGCTGATCAGGCGAGCCCCTCGCGTGAGCCAGAATCGCCTCCCAGAGCCTTGTCTCTCCACCTGGCGCACCGCGTCCACCAGCACCGCCGTCTTGCCGCATCCGGCCGGCCCCACCAGCACCAGGCTCGCCTTCTCCTTCGACAGGCGCGCCACCACGTCGGCCACGACGTCTTCCCGCTCGTAAGCCCGGGCGAGCAGCGGACGGAGGTCGGCGACCGGCTCAGCCACCGCCCGCACCGTGTCCAGGGCATACTCACCTGGCCGGGGCTTGAGCGTGCGTACCTGCAGCACGATCTGTTCCAAGTGCGGCGGCTCCGGGGCCCACGACAGATACACCTGGTGGGCGGGGCGACCCTTGAAGCTCTCCTGCACCGTGTGGACGACCAGATCCTTGAGGCTGGCCTTGTCGTAGAAATAGAAAACCTGCTCGACCTGCGGGAGCGAACAAAGCCACACCCCGGAGGCCATGCGCCCATAGACGGCGGCCACCTCCACCGACACCGGACGGGCGCCCGGAAATACCTGGACCCGCTCACCCCGCACCACTCGATACTCTGGGCGCAAGGGCACCTTCACGACGGTGTGTTCGAACTTTTCGATATCGGACCAGACCGTGAAGAATTCATCTTCCTGCTGGCGCCACTGCAGGTAGGCCTTGACCTCCGACAGGGCTTCTGACGGGGTTTCTGCCACGGCAGCCGACTGGAAGTCGTCGACCGTCACGGCCGCGTGCCAGCCGTTGGAGAGCGCCCACACCAGGGCCGGAATGCGGACTACAGACACTGGTACACCTCGTCGGGCAAAGGCAGCCGAGTCAAGAGCAAGGCGCGAAATTCGAGCGGCCCGGGCAGGCCGGACACCATCCACCCGCTGGTGAGGTCCAGCGTGACAGAAGCCTGGTCGTAGACCCTGACCAGGCGGGTGCCCTGGCCGACCCGCACCACCCGCAGCCGTTTGTCCGGGGCGACGAAGAGGTGGATGCCGGCCTCCCCCGCCAACAGAGCCGCCCCCGGTCCGCTGGCTTCGAGGCCCGGGGAGACTTCGAGCAGGTCCCCGGCCAGGGACTGGTACAAGCTGGACAGCCATGCATCGTCGACGGCCAGCTCGATGCGGTCGTCGTTCGACAGATCCAGCCAGGCCAGTTCGCCGAGCAGGCTGGCGATGCGGTCCCATTCCTCGACAGGCTCGAGTCGGGGCAGGCTGCCCGCGAAGTCTTTTTCCGATACGACCGATTGCCATCCCCTGTCGAACAGGAGCGGGCTTCGCAGCCTTTTCTGACGTCGTCCCCCGGTCTTGGCACGACCTGGCGACTCGGCCTGGTGGTCCCGCCACGCCCGCAGGCGACGCCCTTGTTCCTTGCGCGCCAGGTGGCGGTAGGCTTCCGCGTCCAGTGCATCCGGATCGTAGCGGTCGTTGTCCCGCGACAGCGACCGGTCCACGCGCTCCAGGACCCGCCCGGCGGCCTCCAGAAGCCGCGGCCGGGCGACGGTCGAGACCAGGTCGAACAGGTCGGTGGCAGCGCTCGGACGTTCAATCCCATGGACCGTGGCTGACAGCCCTGCCCCGTCACCCCGCACGAAGACGACGGCGGGGCTCCCGGCCGGCATCACGGCCAGCCGTTCCGCAATCGGGTCCACCAGGTCCCGTTCGATCGCGCGCTTGAGCGCCCGGGCCCCCAGTTCGGGGTCGTGGGCCCCCTCGGCCAGACGGCGCACCACCTGCGGGTCGACGTCCAGAATGCACTGGCGCCGCGTCAGCCCTTCGCGCCGAAACACGCCCTCCACCACCTGCCGGCACACGTGTTCGACCTCGGCCAGTCCCAGGCGGCGAAACGGCACGACGGCGTCCAGCCGGTTGAAGAACTCGGGGGCAAAGAAGCGCTCGGCGGCCTTTCGATACGTGAGCGCCTCAGCGTCGGCCTCCCGGGTCCGCAGGCCCAGCGGACGGGCCACTTCGGCGGCCCCCAGGTTGGAGGTCATGACCAGCAGCACCTGGCTGAAGTCGACCGTGCGCCCCAGCGCGTCGGTCAGCCGTCCGTCGCCCATGACCTGCAGCAGCAGGTTGAAGACGTCGGCATGGGCTTTCTCGATTTCGTCCAGCAACAGCACGCAGAAAGGCTGGCGGCGCACCGCCGCGGTGAGGAGCCCCTCCGGCTCCCACGCCGTTCCGACCAGGCGGGCGACGGCCTCGGCCCCGGTGAACTCGTTCATGTCGAAGCGGACCAGGCGGTCTTCGTCGCCATACAGGAAGTGGGCGGTCTGGCGAGCCAGGTGCG
>DASYBA010000132.1:0-7425 GCA_036501005.1 Candidatus Xenobia bacterium
CGCTGCCGATGCCAAGGAGTCCGGAGATGGCTCCGGCAAAGGCCATGAGCCCGAAGCCGGCGGGCACCCGGCGCACGTGGTAGGGGACCGGCTGATGGTCCGGTCCGGGGTACGTGCCGTCCAGTTGCCAAGCCTGCCCCAGGGGGTCAGGCTTGGGCTGGGCATGCGCGGGCCGCTCCCGCCCGGAAAAGAAGGCCGAGAAGAGGAGGACCACTCCGAGGATGACGGCCAGGACGCCGGGCGACGTATAGGCCGCCAGGTGGGCACCCCCCAGCGCGCCCAGCGTCGTCGCAACCTCCAGCAGCATGCCCACCCGCAGGTTGCTCCACCCCTCCCGTACGTAGGCCGCCGCTGCCCCGGACGACGTGGCGATGACCGAGACCAGGGAGGCCCCGGCCGCATAGTGCAGTTCGACCCCCAGGCCGAGTACGAGCATGGGCACCAGGACGACGCCGCCCCCCAGACCGGTCAGCGCGCCCAGAAAACCTGCCACCACGGCCCCCCCCAAGGTGACGGCCAGGAACATCTATTGCCGAGCGGCGTCGAGCTTCTGGGTCAGAACGGACTGCTCTTTGCCGACGATGGTCCCGCCCAGGTATTGGATCAGTCCGGTGTAGTCGCCGGTCGTCCCCGAAAATTCGGCCTCGTGCTGGTCCTGCCGATGCATCACCAGGAAGTGATAGCGGGGCTTGCCGGGGGGACCCTCGGCCTGGCTCTGCAGGTTCCACAGATTGGTCTTCTCCAGGCCCTGATAGAACGTTTTCCAGTCGGCCTCTTCCATCTTGCCTTTGTCCGATACGATGGAGTCACCCGTCATCAGGGTGGCCGTCCAGTGTCCGTGGCTGATATCGAATTCGTAGCTACGAACATGGCTGTCTACGGGTTGGATCGTCCAGTGGAAACCGTCCCGCCCGTGCCGGTCGGCAAAAGCGGGCGACAAGGCGACGAACAGGGTCAGGGCCACCAGGACGGAGCGGTGCATTGCAGGCCTCCTCGAGAGAACGTCCTGCCCGTCGTTCGTCCCTAACGCCCGGCCTCCTCTGGCAGACTGTTCATGAAGATGAGCCGGAAGCTCTGGTCGTCGAACAGGATGGAGGGCTGATGGACCGTGCCGGGCCGCCATTGGTGGCTGCCATTCATGGAGCGGATGTACCCCAGGCAGACGTTGGGGGGGAGGTCGCCGGTGTACGGCCCGCGTCCGGTCATCTGGCGGAGTGTGCTGGCCAGCCGGCGAAGCTCGGACGGCGGCAAGAGCGACACCTGGCAGATGACGAAGGTGTTGTAGGCGGGGCGGAAGCGGTGATAGTCCCAGGTTTTCTGGAACGGCTCCATGCGGAGGTAGTTGTGTCGGAAGTCGTCGAGCGACACGGGATGGTCGGTATAGTTCGGCTCTTTTTGCGCCACGATGCTGTCGAATACGTTTTCGCCGTCGTTGAGGGCGGCTGACAGGCCCTTGAGGTTGGGTTCCTTCTCCTCGATGTGCTGCATGATGGCCATGGCGATACCGGCCTTCATCTTGCGGAGGTTGCGGAACCACATGAGATCGTCCTTGGCGGTGGCCGGGATCCAGGTGCGGATTTTCTCATAGATGGAGACCATCTCGTCTTCCGTGATCATGGTGTTCAATACGTCGAGATAGTTGTGCACGGCAGTATCGGCCGCTGCCCAGTCCGGCTTGCGACTCGGATTGAACATGGTGGCCTGCGCCATCTGCGCGCTGATGCCGGGCCATTTGGCGAGGCCCTGCTCGACGTGGGCCTGGATGTCGTCGGGCGGTGGAAAGGGGGCCGTGCGCAGCGCCTGGATCCAGGCCAGGATGGAGAGCTTGCCGCCGTCTCCAGACAGGAGCGGGGTATGGACGAGGGTGTCGACCAGGAAGGCGGAGATGGAATCGACGGAGAGGTCCCAGGCGTGGGGATCGTCGATGGGCGGGGTGACCTGGGCGACGTAGCTTTCGATAGTGACGTGCTTGAGGGCATTGTGGTGGGCGAACGTGTACTCGCCCCCGGTGATGTAGTTGATGAAGTCGTGGGCCATCATGTCGCCTGCCGCGTGTTGCAGGAAGCCGAGGACGAACGCCTTTTCGGCTCCCCGGGTGCCGATCGGGCCTCGGCTCCGTCGCCACAGTTCCTCCAGCCACTCGTCCGCGATGGGGCCGGCGTGTCCTGCCACTTCGTTGTCCGGATGGATGGCGTATTCGCCCGTAGGAATGTCGGGAAAGGCATCCGGGCCCATGAGTCCGGCGTGGTACTCGCCGCGGTGGGCCTCAATGGCTGAGACCAGTTCCGGATCCACCTTGAAGGTGCCGATCGGGTGCAGCCGGCGGCCTTGCACAGGGTCAACCTGCCAGATGGTCACTGAGCCATGGTCGTGCGCCTCACGGAGGGCCTCTTCGGCCAGGTAGACGTGGGTGTACGGCATCCAGGCGTGGGCCGGGAGCGCCAGCAGCAGAAATACCAAGAAGAGCAGACGATGCAAGGGAACCTCCACTAGAGTTCGTCGAGCAGATTATGCCCACCCGGGCGGCTTTTATATCAGGAGGGGTTGGCTGGATGGACCTGAAATGAAACACGCCGTGAAGCGTGTGGCGTGGATCTTGCTGTGCTTGTTGTGCCTTTCGATGCACGCCTGGGCGAGCGATTTTGTCGACTACACGCTCACCTGCCAGCGGGTCCAGCAGCAGCCACAGACCGACTGGGATCAGCAGATGGTCCTGTGGCAGGGCGTGGTGTTGGCCCAGACGCCCGATGGCAAGCATGTCGAGCTGGCGTTGCAGGTGGGGAGCCAGGGCGTAGTGCAGGTTCGCTATGGGGCGAAGTGTCCCACGCTGCAGTCCGATCGGACCGGGTATCGGGTGGCGGCCAAAGGGCGCATCCATCTGGAGAAGGGCGCCTTCATGCGGTTGGAGGGCGTGTCTCTCATTCTGCTGGAGCCGCCCGTTGGAGAGGGGTTCACCGCTTATGAGGGCCGCCTGACCCCAGCGTCGCACGACCTGGGAGACTTCATCGGCTGGCGCTTTGCGTTCCATCATCCGGAGTACACCGACGCGCAGGTCACGGCCTGGGGCCATCAGGTGGTCAAGTCGGCGCAGGCCGAGAATCTGGACCCCCTGCTGTTGGCCGCCCTCCTGCAGATCGAATCGGCCTATCGAATCGATGCAGTATCGAAAGATGGCGCCATCGGACTGGGGCAGTTGATGGATTTCACGGCCACGGCGGTGGGCTATGACGCGCACGACCCGTTGCAGAACATTGCCGGCTCGGCGCACTACCTGGCGGGCCTCTACAAGCGGTTTTCCACGGCTGGGGACCCCATGCGGTACTCGCTGGCGGCCTATAATGCCGGCCCCAATGCCGTCGTCCGATACAACGGGGTGCCACCCATTGCGGAGACGATCAACTACGTGACGTTCGTGCGGCTGGTATGGAAGGAGCTGAAGGCGGAGACGGAACGTTACGGGGTGGGGGGGTGAAGGGCGGCCCGCAGGATGGGAGCGGCTCGATCGTGGTAGGCTTCCGCCAGTTGCAGCGAACGCTCGAGAACGGAACGGCTGTTCTGCCGGTCGGCATGGGCCAGTGCTTTGGCCAAATCGAAGTCCATGGGATATTGTTGCAGAATCTGCCTCAGGGCGTTGAAGTCGGGCTGGGTCAGGGTGGCCCTGAATTTGCGAGCTTCGGGAAAGTCGGGCCAGAGGGCCAGCGCAGCGTCGAGGAGTGCTTGTGCCCGCCGTTCGTCCCCGGCCGCGTCCGCGGCGACGGCGTCGTCCAGATCTTTTCGGGCCACGAGCACGTGGCCGCGGGGGACGGTCAGTCGATAGACGGCTTGCCACGGGGTCGCAAACAATTTTCGATAGGACGTGCTGCAGTCCAGCCAGTCAGACAGGTGGGGCAAGATGCTGATCTGGTCCTCGCCAAACACGGTTTTGACGATGCGGTGGTCGTAGTCGACGACGCACAGGGTCGGATCCTCAGTGGCAACCTGGAAGGTAAAGTCCAGCAGGTCTTTGCTGCCGCCCTGCTCGTAGACGTGGCGCCCGGAAAAGAGCCAGAACTGGTAGGCCGCTGGGGTGATGATGGTGGCCTGGGATGGGGTGCGACGGGCCACCCAGGTCTCGGCGTCATGGATCGACAGGGTGAGTTCTGGCACGCGGGTGCTGACCTGGATGGTGCCGATCAGGCCGGGGAGGCTGACCAACCAGGCTAGGGATAGCGTGAGAAGCGCCGCCGGGCGGGGCAGGCCGCGGGCGGCCACCAGCAGGCATAGCGGCCACCACACGAGGTAGTATCGGGAGTTGGCGAAGGGCCACGCGAGGGTGGCCAGCAGGTAAAAGAGGAGGAAGGCAGGGAGGAGCGGCTGGCGCACCTTCCAGACGCCCCACAAGACGAGGACCAGGGCGATAGGGAGACAGGCTGCGCCCAGGGCCGTGTAGTCCCCGCCCAGGACGTGGGAGAACCCGCTGAACCACGCCACCAGGTAGTGTGGATCGGAAAAGGACTGCAGGAGGAGCTTCTGCTTGACGCCCACGTAGTCGGCGGTCGGATTGACCCGCTGCTCCAGGGCGTAGGGGAGGTAAACGGCCACGGCGCCGGCGACGAGAACGAGGCACTGCCGGCCCTGCCGTCTGAGGAGGAGGAGCAGAGCTGCGGCGGCCAGGGTGGCCACGCCCACGATGCGGAGGAGCAGGGTGCAGCCGATGGCCAGTCCTAGAAGGAGGGCCGACGGGGTATCTCGCAGGCGACGGTCGGTGTAGAGGAGACAGCCGACGGTGAGGAGTCCGAAAGGGATGTCCGACATCAAGGTCGAGCCGTTGGTGGCGGAAGGCCCGTTGGCGATGAACAGGGTGGCCACCAGGATGGCGCCGGCGGGGCCCAGGTCGGGGAGGGCCAGGGCGCCCAGGAGGCCGGCCGTGACCAAGGTGGCGCCGGCTTCGACGACCTGCAGGGCGTCGTCGGAGTGGGGGAAAAGGAGGGCCCAGGGGCTGAGCCAGAGGGCCTGGCCTGGGGGCTGGAGGGGGAGGCCGTCGAGAGCGTCCCAGGGGGCGGAATAGAGACGCCCGGTGGTGGCAAAAGCGCGGGCCTGGCCGAGGAAGGAGGCGTCGTCGTTATAGTAGCCCAACGGATAGAAGTTGCGGGCGAGCCACAGGCAGCCTGCCAGCTCGATGGCCAGGACAGCCAGAAGTGCTGGGGCCAGCATGCGGCGGGGTGGCATCCCGTCGAGGTTCAGGAAGACTCCGAGGGTCCCCTGCAGTTGACAGCCGCGAAGGGGCTTTGCTAAGATAGGGTGCCCCGGGTAGGTGGCCGAGTGGTTAAAGGCAACAGACTGTAAATCTGTCGTGCGACGCACTACGGGGGTTCGAATCCCTCCCTGCCCAAGCTAGAAAAACCCGCAACAACCAAATGGTTAGCGGGTCTTTTTATAGGTTGAGGCTTTCTCAGGGGGAGCGCTAAACCAGGGTGGCTACGGCAGACCTTTCCCGAGATCCCACTGGCCGAGAGCGGTTCTCGGGCGTTGATATCATGACGTCGCCATCAGAAAAACAACCACGGCGGGTCTGCTCCCGGGCCTTTAGAACAGCCGAGAACCCGCATGACCACGGTCCCGGATCGGCATTTTGCCAGCTCCGGGCGATGGGACGGATCTAGCCGTGAAGCCAGTCGCCTTGACCTAGAATCACCTCTCTCATTCATGGCTGAGGTAGAGGTCGTCGAACGAGGCTGAGGCACCCGCCTCCGGCGCGGCCGATAACATCACCACCGTGTCGCCCTCCGCGTGGAAGGGGATTTCGAAAGGGACCCAGGTATCGGGTGCACCCGATAGCGGCGTTGCCTGGCCAGCCACCGACACCTGGGCATGCGTCGTGCCATGCAGTTCGACCATGCCTCGTAGCACATGATGGCCCGCTGACAGGCCCTGCAGCATCTGTCGGGCCGTTCCGCCCGGCGCCAGGATGACCAGGCGCCGCACCCCCGACAGGCCCGAATAGGCCGATCGGGCGCTCCCCTCGGTTTGCCACGGATTGCCCGGCAGTGCCGCCCCGCTGTCCTGCCATTGTTCCGTCTCGAAGCCGGCGTTGTGCAGAAGGTTGGGCGACGTTTCGACGTGGTGCGCCTCACAGTGGGAGAAGGCAGCCTGAGCGCCCATCGCGACAACGCACGGCACGGATGGGCCGACCGCTACGTCTACCGAGGCCGCCGGCTGGCCATCCAGCGTGAAGTCGACACCTGTGGCGCTCTGGCACACCCGCAACGTATGGGGTTCGTCGTATTGAAAACCCCTGGGAAGCTGGGCGGTTGCGATCACCCGGCCATCGAGCAAGACATAAAACTTCGCAAAGGGCCAGATGGTCCTGTCGAATGTCCCGGCCACCGTGTGTTGGTCGCTCCGCACGCCCGCCCCGACTCGAGCCTCCGATGAACTGCCGCCCAGCCACTGGAGCGTCGTGGAGAACTCGTGGGCCAGGGCCGGCTCCCCTTTGCTGGCCATGCCAGTGCCCTGCAGGCGACCGTTGGCATGCCAGACTCCGGAGATGGTCTTCCAGCCGCTGTCGCCCCGCCACGCGGCCGTCACCGCGACCCCGCCGAAGTCGGCCTGTCCCTCAGCCACCAACGCGAGGCGTGCGGGCTGAGTATCGATATCCGACGCCGTCACGTGCGTGCCGTCCAGGAACACGTCCACGCGGCCCTGGTTGCGGCAGACCAGCAGTTGATGCCAGACGTCGGTGCGGAAGCCACCCGGCAGGTGGACCCTGGTCGCACCGCATCGCAACGCGTCATGGTCCAACAGCACGGAGAAACGGCCCAGGCTGAGGCCGGCGACAGCTTGACGCGGACGCACGTTGACTTCGCACACCGCCCCTCGCAGGGCGGGTCCCCCCTCGCAACGGCCCGAGCCACGGGCAAAACCGCCGGCGACGGAAAACGACCCGGACACCACAGTCCAGGCTGACGAGAGCGACCCTTCGGTATCGAACCGATCTTCGAAGGCCGGCCGATCCGGCGGCGGTCGGAACCCCAGCGAGGGGGGCGCCATGGCCTTGCGGTCCTCCTGCCAGAACAGCCGATCGACAAAGAGCTGCCGGTTCCATGGATCCAGGAACGGGTAGACTCGGGCATGATAGAGGCATTCGTCGTCGACGTTGTTGGGGGCGGCCACCAGACAGTTGTGCCCCGGCCCCTCCACGAAACGAGTCGAATGAAGAATCACCGGGGCTTGCTTCCGATACGGCCCCCGGACGGCTGGGGCTGACGCCGCCGCCAGGCTGTACGTGGGCAGGTCCCACGACCCGCCGCTGTACATGACGTAATATCGGCCGTCACGCTTGAGGGCCGTGGGGCCTTCGTTGGTGTATCGCAAGGTGCCGTTGTAGGGGTTGCCGTCTTTGTCCTCCCACGGCTCTGTGCCATGCAGCACCGCGGTCGGGTGGCC
>DASYBA010000133.1:0-11087 GCA_036501005.1 Candidatus Xenobia bacterium
AGATGCGACCGCCCATCATTTCCACCAGCCGGGCCGAGATGGTCAGACCTAGACCGGTACCGCCGTAGTTGCGCGTGGTGGAGCTGTCGGCCTGGGCGAAGGCCTGGAAAATGAGCGACTGCTTGTCGGGCGGAATGCCGATCCCGGTGTCGCGCACGCGGAAGTGCAACTTCAATTGGCGTTCGCTGCGCTCCTCAACCGATACATGCACGACCACCTCGCCCTGGTGTGTGAACTTGAGCGAATTGCCCACCAGGTTGATGAGGGTCTGGCGTAGCCGGACCGGGTCGCTGACCAGCGTTTCGGGGATGTCCGGCGGAATCTCGTAGGCCAGTTCGATACCCTTCTCGTGGGCTCGCAGAGCCAGCGTGCGCACCGCCTCGTCGACGCACTGGCGGAACTCGAACGGCACCAGGGCGAAGTCCAGGGCGCCAGCCTCAATCTTGGAGAAGTCGAGGATTTCGTTGATGATGCTCAAAAGCGAGTCGGCTGACGTCCACACGCCCTTGAGATACTCCCGCTGGCGGGGGGTCAACTCGGTATTGAGCGTCAGCCGGGTGAGGCCGATGATGCCGTTCATCGGCGTGCGCACCTCGTGGCTCATGTTGGCCAGGAATGCCGACTTGGCCTTGGTAGCCTCTTCCGCCTTGTCGCGAGCCACCATGAGCTCCTGGTCTCTCGTCTGGATCTGCTCCAGCATGTGGTTGAACGAGTCGATCAGGCTCCCGATCTCGTCGTGGGTCAGCTTTTCCGCCCGCACCTCATAGTTGCCCGCAGATACCTTCCGGGCGGTGCTGCTGAGGGAGAGGAGCGGCTGCGAGATCAGTCGCTGCAGCCGTTGCGATATGTAATACGCCAGCCCGATGGCCAGCACCATGACCCCGAGGGAGATGAACACGTAGTGCTGGAGTCGGGCGTAGAACTCGTCCAGGGTGGCATCGAGGTACAGCGTGCCCAGCTTTTCCTTGTTCAGGATGATGTCGGCAAAGACGTAGGCCCGCTTGGAATCGAAGCCGACTTTGTCGGACTGCATGTCCGGCACGGGAAACGAAGGCTTGTTGGGATCGTGATAGTCGGCAAACGACTTGCCCTTGGCGTCGTAGATGATCGCTCTTTCGATGGTCGGCTCAGCCGCCAGACCTGCCAGCAGCTCTTGCGCCGACTTGGCATCTTGAAAGGAAATGGCGGCCGTGCTGTTGTTGCCGATGACGGCCGCCAACGTCTGCAGGTTGTCGACCATGGAGCGCCGGAACTGCAGCATGTCGTTTAGAATGAAGGCAAACCCCGCCAGCAACAGCGCCGCTATGCAGGTGGACATGGTGATGAGGACCAGCTTTTCTCTAAGCGGACGATCGCGAAACGCGGTGATGGTAACCCTACCTCCGAAGGGAGATGCTTTGGCTTTTGGCCGAGCAGGTCCTTCAGCAGGAGTCACCCGGGCCATCGCGAAACCCCCGTGGAAACCTACCAGGGAGGATTTCAGACATGCTCGGGTGGCAGGACGCGGCTATCCTGATGGGGGTTGGCTTTCTCTTGTTCGGGGCCCAACGGCTGCCGGACACCTTGAAAGCCCTGGGGTTGTCGGCCGTCGAGTTCAAGAAAGGCCTGGACGGCAAGGACGATTCAAAGCCTTAGGACCCTTCCCAAGGTCGAACTGCACCTCCACCTGGAGGGGGCCATTCCGCTGCCCGCCTTGTGGCAGCTCGTGCAGAAGTACGGCAGTGACGATGTGGCCAGCCTGGAAGAGTTGCAGGCTCGCTTCCGTTTTCGTGACTTTCCGCACTTCATCGAGACGTGGGTCTGGAAGAACCAGTTTCTGCGCGAGTATGAAGACTTCACGGTGATAGCGAACGCGGTGGCCGCCGACCTGGATGCCCAAAACGTCCGCTACGCCGAAGTGTTCTTCTCGCCCGGCGACTTCGCGAGACATGGGCTTGCGGTCCAGCCCCTGGCCCAGGCCATTCGCCAGGGCCTGGATCTGCAGCCCCGCCGGCTGCAGGTCCAGCTCATCGGCGACCTTATCCGCGACTTTGGCCCGACCCAAGGGGCCCGGTGGCTGGAAGCCTTGGCCGAGGTGCGCGATGCGGGCATTATCGGTATCGGTATGGGCGGGTCCGAGCACGAATACCCCGCTGAGGCTTGGGGGGCTGTCTACGAACGGGCCCGCGCCCTGGGGTTCCGCACCACCGCTCACGCCGGCGAGGCGGCGGGCGCCGACAGCGTGTGGGCGGCCCTGCGGGTGCTGCACGTCGACCGTATCGGACATGGGACTCGAGCTGCCGAAGAGCCGGCGCTGGTCCGCTACTTGAAGGACAAGGGCGTTCCGCTGGAGATGTGCCCCCTGTCGAACGTGGCTACCAAAGTCGTCCCCGATCTCGCCCGGCATCCGATCGCGTCCTGGTTTCGACAAGGTCTCCAGGTCACCGTCAACACCGACGACCCGTGCATGTTCGGAAACTGCCTGGAAAGCGAATACACCGCCTTGATGCAGGTGCACGGCCTGAGCCTGGACGACGTGCGGAGCCTGGTCGACAATGCCATCCGCGCAGCCTGGTGTGACGAGGCGACCCGAACCCGACTGCGGCAGGAGCTTTACTCGGGGTAGCTTGGTTCGATACGCGACCGGTTTTTACGAGTTGGTGCGCTCCTCGGCGACGAGCGCATCCAACTCTCGCACCGCGGCCTCGAATGTTTCCTGGCCATGCAAGAGCGACTCCAGGTCGTCGTTGTTGAGGGCTGCGCTCATCGTCTGCAGCCCTGCCGTGGCGTATTCATAGGCTTCGGCGCTCGCTTCGAGGGCCGGTTTGCGCCCTTCGTTGTTGGGCCGGGCGGCTAGCTCGAGCATGTAATCGTGGGCCTTTTCCAGAGCCTTCTGAAGTCGCCCCAGGTAACCGCTCAAGTCATTCACGTCGGTCTCTCCGGACTGGACGCCATCGACCTTCTTGCGCAGTTCCACGACCCGCTCGCGGACGAAGCCGGCCCCCGAGCCGGCCGGATGAAAGATCCCATCGTATTCCAGGTCCAGGCCTACGTCGTCGCCCTTCGAGTGCTTTTCAAGACTCTGTTGCAGTTCCCAGAATTTTTCCATTTCCATACGGTCTGTTAAATGCAAAAAGGCCTGGAAGCATTCCTGCTCCAGGCCTCTGAATTCTGGTGTAGACTTAGCTGCTGACGGTCTGGTTGCCCAGCGCCTGGGTCAGCACCTGATCCAGCGAGCCACCGCTGAAGGAGCCGTTCGGCGTGCTCAGCGTATAGGCCGCCTGCGTGGCGCCAGCGGCCGAGGAGCCCGACGAGGGCGAACCTGAGTTGGCACTCTTGCCGTCCTGGCCCTGCTTGTCATGGTGATGGTGATGGTGATGGTGGCCCTGGGACTGGGTGGTGGTGGCGGGGGTGCTGGCTGCGCTGCTCGTCGCGGCGGTGGTGGCGGCGACGGGGGTCGTGCTGATAGCCATTTTCTTTCGTGTCCTCCGTAATCCCAACGTTCTCTGCAACCGAGTATATCAGCGGTTTTCGGTCATATTGTGTCCGGGAATTTGACGGCTTGTTAAATTTTTGTGAAATGTGACTTTTCTCACTGAACGCAGAGCGGGATGGGTCTTGTCCCGATCTGTGACTTTTCTCACAACGGCAAGCCCCGGTGAGGTTTTCTCAGAGCAGGCGTTCGATCTCGGCGGGCTCAAAGCCGCAGGCTTCCAGGAGGGGGCCGGCGGACGGGCGCCGGGACCGGCCTTGAAAGCGGGCTGCCGCCTCTCGCCCCAGTTCGCTGCCCAGGGCCTCCCCCAGGTCCAGCACGGGATCGACACAGCAGTCGTGGTCGGCGAACACCGCGGCCCATTCGTCGCGGGTTCCAGTGGCAAAGCAGGCTGCCAGCCGGTCGGCCAGCGCCGGGTCGTCGCCCTGCGGATACGGCACCGCGCCCAGCCCCAGGACCTGGCAAAGCTGGTGCCAGAACTTGGGTTCGAGGGCGCCCACGGCCATCCAGCCTCCGTCCGAGCAGCGATAGTATCGATAGTGTGGCCAGCCTCCCGACAACATGTCCCGCCCAGGTCGGGGCGGCGCACCGCGTACGGCTTGTGGCGCCTGCACGGGCATGAATTCCAGGGCGTTGACGGCCATGGCCACGTCGAGATGTCGGCCTTGGCCGGTCTGCTCTCGCTCGAGCACGGCCCCCAGAATGGCGATGACCGCCGCCATGCCCCCCGCGGCGACGTCGGCAAGCTGGAAGCCAGGCACTGCCAGGGTGCCGTCCGCCAGCCCGGTCGCGGCGGCCAGGCCTGACCGGGCCAGGTAGTTGAGGTCGTGGCCGGCCCGCCGGGCCAGGGGTCCCGTCTGTCCGTAGCCGGTCAGCGAGCAGTAGATCAGGCGGGGGTTGGCCTGGCGGAGCGCGGTAGCTTCCAGCCCACTGCCTTGCAGAACGCCCGGACGCCAGCCCTCCAGCAAGATGTCGTAGCGGCTCACCAGGCGGCGAATGACGGCCACGCCCTCGGGAGACCTCAGCGCGACCCGGATGCGCGCGGCATGGCCGTGCAGGGTGCGGTACACCAGACTCTCGCCCGCCTCGTCGAAGGGCGGAAAAGTGACTGCCAGATCGGGGCGCTGCGGGTCCTCGACTTGCAGCACTTCCGCGCCCATTTGTGCCAGCAGCATCGTGGCAAAAGGACCAGGCAGGTTGCGGGTCAGATCCAGGATGCGAAGGGAGCTCAGCATGCTAGCGACGGTTCCAGGGGGTCTGCGGTAGGGCCTGCTGGAGCGTTTTGGCTGTGTCCTCTCGCGGGAACAGAGTCCTAGAAAGCCCGGCTGGCCGAGGAGGTCTTTATGCGTATCGCCCAGGTGTCCCCGTTGTATGAGAGCGTTCCCCCCCGATTGTACGGAGGCACCGAGCGCGTGGTCTCGTGGTTGACGGAGGAGCTGGTCGCTTTGGGCCACGACGTCACCTTGTTCGCCAGCGGCGAGTCGCGTACGGCGGCGCGTTTGATGCCCCAGTGCCCACAAGCGCTCCGTCTCAGTGGCACCTGCAAGGATCCCCTGGCCGTGCACCTGGCCATGACCGAGGAAGTGTATCGGATGGCGGCGGAATTCGACGTCGTGCACTGGCATATCGATTATCTCCACTACCCGGTGACCGTGCGCGAGCGCCACCCCAACCTCACCACCCTGCACGGCCGCCTGGACCTTCCGGAGCTGCAGCCTGTCTACCGTGCGTACGGCCATTTGCCCCTGGTCTCCATCTCGGACGCCCAGCGCGCCCCCCTGCCGTTCGCCAACTGGATTGCCACGGTCCATCACGGCATGCCGGCCGGCTCCTATCGGGCCCGCCTGGAACCGGGACAGTATCTGGCCTTTCTCGGCCGATTCTCGCCCGAGAAGAGACCGGACCGGGCCATCGAGATTGCTCGCCGGGCCGGCTTGCCCCTCAAACTGGCGGCCAAGGTTGAAAAGAGCGACGAGGACTATTTCAACAACGTCGTCAAGCCGTTGCTGTCCACCCCTGGTATTGAATACGTCGGGGAGATTGGCGAGAAGGACAAGAATGAGTTCCTCAGCAACGCCATCGCCCTGCTCTTTCCGATCGACTGGCCGGAGCCCTTCGGCCTGGTCATGATCGAGTCGATGGCCTGCGGCACGCCGGTGGTGGCCTGGTCTCAGGGCAGCGTTCCCGAGGTTTTGGAAGACGGCGTGACAGGGCGTCTGGTGCCCAGAATTGAAGAGGCCGTCCATGCCGTGCAGAACATCCATTCGATATCTCGTCGCCGGTGCCGTGAGGTCTTCGAGCAGCGCTTCTCGTCAGCGCGCATGGCGCGGGACTACCTGCGGGTCTACGAGCGCCTGGCGAAGGGACCCCAGCCGATGCTGGACGACCGCGCGGTCGAGGTCGGCCAACCATGACAGTGCAGGTCAAGGCTCCGGTGGCTGATCCCTTCCCGCACGACGAGCCCTTCAGTGTTCATACCACCGCCTCCAAGTCGGAGGAGTCGGGGCAGGTCATCAAGCAAGGCGAGACGTTCGCCATTCTCGACCGCTTCGGTGACGTCCTCACTCAGGGTCTCAGCCAGCAGGGCATTTTCCATCGAGGCACCCGCTATCTATCGCGCTTCGTGCTGGGACTGGCCCAGGAGCGTCCGATCCACCTGAGCTCCACCATCAAGGAGGACGACGCGCTCATCACGCTCGATCTCATGAACCCGGAGATCTTCATGCACGACGAGCAGGCCCTGCCGGCCGGTACCGTGCATCTCCTGCGGACTATCTTCCTCTGGAAGGGAGCATGCCATCAAAGGCTCCAGATCCAGCACTACGGGGTTGTGCCTGTGACGGTTCCGCTCCGCATCGAATTCGATAGTGACTTTGTCGATATCTTCGAGGTGCGAGGCACCCGGCCCGCCCGGCGAGGTCAGGTCATCAAGCAGAGGCTGGACGCGTGCCGCTCTCGCATCTCCTACCAGGGAGCGGACGGCGTCACGCGCCTGACCACCGTCTCCTTCAGCGTTCCACCGAACCGTCTGGCAGAAAGCGCGGCTGACTATGTCTTTCGGCTTCAGCCCGGCGATCGGCAGATCATCGATATGGCTATCGACTTTCAGGAGGAAACGAAAGTCGGTGACCCTACCGTGCAACGTTACGACGAGGCGCAGGAAGAGTCGGGCGCGCACGCCCGGGAAGCTGCCAGCCACAACTGTGCTTTCGAAACCAACCATAACGGCCTGACCAAGCTCCTCCACCGCTCCCTGGCCGACCTCACCATGATGGTAACCGATACCGAGCACGGGCCCTATCCTTACGCCGGCGTGCCGTGGTTCTCGTGCCCTTTCGGGCGGGACGGCATCATCACGGCTCTCGAAGCCTTGTGGGTGAACCCCGGCCTGGCTCGGGGCACGCTCCAGTTCCTGGCCGCCACGCAGGCCACGACCTTCGATGCAGACCGAGACGCCGAGCCGGGCAAGATCCTGCACGAGGCTCGCCAGGGCGAGATGGCCAACCTGCGGGAAATTCCCTTCGGTCGATACTATGGGAGCGTCGATGCCACGCCACTTTTTGTCTATCTGGCCGGGGCATACTATCGGCAGACTCGGGACGTGGCCTTCATTCGCCGACTGTGGCCCAATATCGAAGCCGCCCTGCGGTGGATGGAGGAGTACGGCGACGCAGACAAGGACGGCTTCATCGAGTACCAGAAACAGACGCCCAACGGTCTATCGAACCAGGGTTGGAAAGACTCCGGCGACGCCATCTCGCATCGTGACGGCACCCTGGCCTCGCCCCCCATCGCCCTCTGCGAGGTCCAGGCGTACGCCTATGGAGCGTGGGTCATGGCCTCTCAGATGCTCGAGGGGCTGCAACGGCCGCAGGAGGCGGAGCGGTACCGGCGCCTGGCGCGCGACCTGCAGAAGCGCTTTACAGCGGCCTTCTGGCTGGATGATCTGGGCACCTACGCGTTGGCGCTGGACGGCCACAAAAAGCCGTGTCGGGTGCGAGCGTCCAATGCCGGGCACTGCCTCACCATGGGCATCGCGGATCCTCAGCATGCCACCCGCCTGGCCGCCGGCTTGATGGCTGAGGACATGTACTCCGGATGGGGCATCCGCACCCTGGCCAGGGGCGAAGTTCGATACAATCCCATGTCCTATCACAACGGGTCGGTGTGGCCGCATGACAACGCGCTCATCGCTCTCGGCCTGGCCCGCTACGGGTACCAGCAGGAGGCTGCCTCCATCTTCCGCGATTTGCTGGACGCCAGCTCGTTCTTCGATCTGTACCGCCTGCCGGAGCTGATGTCGGGGTTTGCCCGTCGGCCCGGTCAGGGTCCGACGCGTTACCCGGTGGCCTGTTCCCCCCAGGCCTGGGCGGTGGGAGCCCCGTTCATGCTGCTGACGGCCTGCCTGGGCATCTCATTGGAAGACGGCAACCACGTCATTTTCCGCCATCCGGTCTGCCCCCATTTCGTCCAGCAGATCCAGGTGTCCGGCTTGCGCGGCAGCACGGGTTCCGTCGATCTGGCCTTCCACCGGCACGACGACGACGTCGGCATAACCGTGCTGCGCAAGCGGGGCACCATCGAGGTCGTCGTCGTCAAGTAATTGACACGCGCTCCTGCATAGTGTTATAGTGACACCATGTCAAGAAAAGAGCTTGCGCAACAGACGTTGCGCATCGGCGGCGTCTAATCTCACCCGCTCCAGAGATCGCCGAGACCCTCCGGCGGCGGGCCGGGCACGTCCTCACCGTGGCCGCGGAGCAAGGGGTTCGGACCTTGATCCTGGGGGCCTGGGGCTGCGGCGTGTTCCAGAACGACCCGCGCCAGGTAGCCCGCGTCTTTGCGGATCACCTGGCCGTCTGTGGAGCGGCTTTCGAGCGCATCGTGTTCGCCATTCCCCGGGGCGGCCGCAACCTGTCGGCTTTCCAGGCGGTGTTCTACAGCTCTTCGTAGAGCCGGGTGAACTCTTCCAGGATGGCCTGGCGTTGCTCACGGTTGAGGCGCATGGCCGCCAGCAGCTTCTCGTTGGCTTCCCAGGCGATGGCCAGGCCCTGCTCGAGGTGCTCTTGCGACTGATCGCTGACGTACTGATACGACGTGTTGTACGCCTGTTCGTACCCGTGAATGCCCTCCAGGCCCAGGTTCACTTCATCCGGCGACTCTTCGTCGTACTTCGATTCGTGCACTTCCGACATGACCTGGTGGGCTTGTTCCTGCAGCCTGCGCGTCTGCGTCTGCAGAAAGTCTTCGAAGTCGTGCAGCGTCATCTGACCCGCGACGGTCTTGTCTGATGCGTCTTTCAAGGCACGGTAACGAGCCGTCTGGCGGTCGTCGGCACCCGGACTTTGCATGTCCTGATAGGCGAGGTCGGAGTTGCAGGCCTGGCAGTATCGTTCTTCCTCTGCGTTGTCGAAACCGCACTCGCGGCAATGACCTTTCACTATCTCGCCTCCTATCATGGGTCCCCAGCTTTCGTATCCCCGGCCGTCATGTCCTCCACCTTTATCTAGACTTTAATTGGGTCTTGAGGCGGTCTATGCGCTCGGCTGTAGGAGGATGGGTGGCCAGCAGCCGGGCCATCACGCCAGGGCGCACGGTTTCCAGATGCTGAATCCGCTGCAAGGCTTCCAGCAGACCCGCCGGGTCATAGCCCGCGGCGGTCGCGTACCGGGTGCCGTAGGCGTCGGCCTGGTACTCGTAGCGCCTCCCCACGCCATCGAGAAGGAGGGCGTTGAGGGTGTTGAAGCCGTGCAGGCGGTGGCCCAGACGACGGGCCGCCGACGCCTCCCTGAGCCGCTTGTAGCCGTGGCTCAGGGCCGCATGCGCCATTTCGTGTCCGAGCACGCCCGCCATCTGGTCACGGCTGAGGCCCATGTCCAGAAGCCCCTGGTAAACGTAGATGTGGCCGCCCGGCAGGGTCATGGCGTTGACCTGCTCGCTTTGAACGATCCCTTCAATTCGATAGGGCAAGGCCCGCCCCGTGGCCGGCGCCATGCGATCCACCATGGCCTGTAGGGGGGCCAATACACGCAGGTCTCGAGAGATGGTCTTGTCCTTTTCGAACAACGGTGCCATCTGATGCCCGAGGTCCAGTTCGGTGGCGTCGTCGGCCCACGCGAAGCATGGCACCCAGAGCAGGAGGAGCAAGACCCACAGGCGCATCACCAGTTGAAGAACATGAGGGCGATGGCCTTGGTCCAATAGGCCAGCGCGACGTCCAGCTTGCCACGCTGGTAATGGAGGCTGCCCAGGTTGTGGTACACGTGCCAGAACTTCGGATTGAGGGCGACCACCTTCTCCCATTCGAGCACGGTCAGCTCCAGCTTGCCTTGCGACAGGTAGGCGTCGCCCAGGTTGTAGTAGCTCTGCCAGTGCTGGGGGTTCACCTGCGTCACCCGCTGCCACTCCATGATGGCCTGGTCGGCCTCGCCCTTGTCGAAATAGAACGTGTTGGCCAGGTTCCAGTGGGCCGGCCAGTGATTCTCCTTGAACTGTACCGTCTTCTGCCACTGGCTCAGGGCATCGTCGATCTGCTGGCGCTGGTAGTAGGCGTTGGCCAGGTTATAGTGCGCCTGCCAGAATCCGTGGCGGGCCTTGGTCGCCTTTTCCCACTCTTTGATGGCGACGTCGAGATTGCCCTTGTCGTACTGCATGTTGCCGATGTTGTAATGCGCCTCGGCGAACTCGGGGTTGATCTCGAGGCTCTTGCTCCACATCTCGATGGCCTTGTCGGTCTCGCCGGCCGCCATCGACAGCGCGCCCAGGTTGTAGTAGGCGATGGCAAACTGGGGATCGAGCTCCAGGGCCTTCTGCCAACTATCCCGCGCTTCTTCCTTCTTGCCCTTGCGGTAGTAGGCCGTGCCCAGGTTGTACAACACCTCGGCGAACTGCGGATTGATGATGAGGGCCTTCTGCCATTCCTCGATGGCTTTGTCGATATTACCCTGTCGGTAGTAGCCGTTGCCCAGGTTGTAATAGGCCGGTGCGAACTTGGTGTTGAGGGCGGTGACCTTGGTGTATTCCTCGATACTCTGCGGCAGGTTGCCTTTTCGATAATGCGCGGAGCCCAGGTTGTAGTGGGCGACGAAGTTGTTGGGGTTGAGCCGAACCGCCTCGCCATACTCGTACACCGCGTCGTCCAGTTTACCCATGCCGTCGAAGGCGGTGCCCAGGTTGTTGTGGGTCAGGGCGTTGAAGGGGTCGAGCGTGGTCGCCTTCTGCCATTCCAGAACGGCCAGGTCCAGCTTGCCCTGCTTGTAGTAGTTGTTGCCGAGAATGTTGTGCAGCGCGGCCTCGGCCGGCGAAATCTTGGATTCGAAAAGGGCCGGCGGAACGTCGGCCACCTCGATGGCCTTCAACAGGTCGGTGACGTTCTGGAACCGGTCCGGCGGGTCCTTGTGCAGGCACCTCAAGATGGCGTTTTCGATATTCTTGGGGATGTGCCCGACGTAGAGCGTGGGCGGCTGGGGCTCTTCCGTCATGTGCTTGTTGATGAGCGCGGCAGGGTTTTCGGCCGTAAACGGCAACTGGCCAGTCAGCATCTCGTACAACATGCACCCCAGCGAGTAGATGTCGGCGCGGCGGTCGACCTTCTCACCTCGGGCCTGCTCCGGAG
>DASYBA010000134.1:0-7330 GCA_036501005.1 Candidatus Xenobia bacterium
GTTGACGTCTGGGGTGTCGACGACCCGCACCCGGAACGGCAGCTTGCGCCCGGTCACGGGGATCATCTTGTCCATCAGGCGCTGGCAGCGGGCCTGGGCGGCTCCACTGCTTTCGATATGCACGTGGCTCTCGAACTGATGCGAGGCCTGCCGGCCCAGACTGATTTCTTCCTGGGTCTGGTCGGGGTCGTAGTCGTCGTCATCTTGTGCCCAGCTTTGCATGCAGCTCGTGCAGATCACCAACAGCCCCAACAGGAACACCAGAAGTTTCTTGCCCATCGTCGTCCTTTCGCGCCCGGGAGGACGCTATCGCCTGCCCTCGAAGTTCGGGGCATGCCCTTCGATTTCCGCCCTCATTTCGAACATGCCGTGCCGTATGACGAACTGCTCAGACAGCACGCCAAGGATCACGGCCGAGCCCGCTGGCAGGCCATGTACGACCAGGCCCACCTGACGCCCGAGCAACGGTCACTCCTGGCGGGCTTCCAGCGGCACATGCCGGTGCTGTGCCTTACCGGCGTCTGGTGTGGCGACTGCGTCAACGCCTGCCCTGTCTTCCAACGGATTGCGGAAGCCTCGCCGCGCATCGACCTGCGCTTCGTCCATCGCGCCATGCATTTCGACGGCACCGTGACCGATCCCGAAACGGAACTGGCGGCCGAGCTCTCCATCTGTGGCGGCTATCGCGTGCCGGTGCTGGTCTTCCTGTCGGAAGATGGCTATGAATGCGAGCGCTTTGGCGAGCGCACGCTGGCGACCTACCGGGACAAGGCGGTCAAAATGCAGGGCGCAAGCTGCCCTATCGGCGGTGCCTTGCCGACCGACCTGGTGGCGGCGAACGTGCAGGAGTGGGTGGACCACTTCGAACGGATCCAGCTCATGCTGCTGACGAGCCCCCGGCTCATGCAGCGCCACGCTCAACACAGGTAGAAGCCAGGCACTCTTCTGTGCCTGGCTTCTCCCATCTACTTGTCCAGAGGACCGTGCTGCGCTTTCCAGCCGTCGATGCCGCCGGGAAAGTGCTTCACGTTGGTGTACCCTAGCCGGGACGCGGCACGCGCGCCCTCCAGGTAGGCGTGTCAACCAGGGTTCAGACAGTAGGCCACCACCAGGGCACTCTTGTCCTTGGGAAGATGGCTGGCCAGGTTGTCGCCCTGCGTATCGAAATCGATGGCGCCCGGAATGTGACCGTCACGGTACGAATCGGTGCCATTGCAGTCGATGAGGACGACCTGATGGGCCTTGACCGCCGTCAGCAGATCGGGGTAGGTAATGTCCAGGTACTCCGACGATTTGGCCAGGGCCAGCCCCGTCAGCAGCAAGACCAGCAGGGGGATGATTTTTCTTTTCATGGCATTCCTTTCATGACTCGAAGCGGGTCTTCAGGCTTAGGAACGGCCTTTCCACCAGCCGATAGGTCGCCCAACTGAAGCATAAAGTCAAGCCCAGCGCGATCGGATCCCGGCCAAACAGGCTGCCCATGGGCGAGAAGTGGAGCGACGCCCACGTCAGGATCGGAAAGTGCCACAGATAGATGGAATACGACAGGCGCCCCACCCACACCGCCCCCGGCCGCTCGAACCAGCCTCGAACCCGATGGGCGGGACCAAAGGTGAAAGCCACGATGAGCGCCGCGGTCGCCACGATGATCGGCAACGTCATTGGCTGCTTCAGCGTGCCCGGCTCGGGAATGACCCCCATGCCCGCCACGATCACCCCGACCAGCCAGATCGAGACGGCCGACAGCCGCTCGGCGAACCGTCGGGTCCATGCCAGCCCCATGACATGGGGCAGCATGGCCATGGCGGCGCCCAAGAGCACGGCGTTGGCCCGCGTATCGAGCCACAAATAGATGCGATCGTTGGGGGCCCCACTGGCTGAGAGCCAACATTCCCACAGGGTGGCGACGGCGAACAACCCCGCGCTGCCCCAGAACGCCCGCCGCGCGGAGTGCCGCAGCATGAGGAGGAGCAGCAAAGGCCAGATCACATAGAACTGCTCTTCCAGGGAGAGAGACCAGCAGTGCGCCAGGCCAAGCGGCACCCGCAGGCCGATCCACGGGCCCAGGTTTACGTAGTACAGCAAGAGCGCTCGGTAGTAAAGGACAATGCTCCACAGGTCGATGTGGCCGTGCAGCCAGTCAAAAAAGCAGATCACGGTCGTGCAGAACAGGACCGCCGGAGAGAGCCGCAGCAAGCGGCGCAGGTAGAACTTACGCAGGCTGAAGGTGCCCGTTCGTTGCCACTCGCCGGCCAGGATGGAGGTGATGAGGAACCCGGACAGGACCAGGAACACGTCCACGCCGATATGGCCCCCGCTCGCCAGCTTCGACCCGTACGGCGCGTGGAAGAGAAAGACCATCGCCACCGCCAGTGCCCGCAAGCCATCGAGCGCCGGGGTGTAGACAAACCGATACGGGGCCGGCGGCGGCGGTTCCGGCGGAGCCTCCCGGTCGAGCACCAGGAGAGGGGCCTCGGTGAGTTCCTGGTTCATGGTGGAATGGGGTCTCAGGAGTTCGGGGGGCAGGCCGGGCTCCCTGCTGGCGCCGGGCCTCGAAAAACTTGAATTTTTTGCTCGAATGAGGGGAGGAGGGAGGGACCCATCCCAGAAAAACGCCGGTGCCTGGAAACCGTAAATTGCCTCAAGCTTTTTCGAGGTGCCCTGTATCGAACTGCCTCAGGAGGACAGAATGGATCGTAAGAAGGAAGTCATGTCGAAATCGACCCACGGAGACGCCTGGGGCCAGCCGTCGTCGGAAGGGGAATCGATGGAGTATCTGGCGCCCATGGCCGGCATCAAGGTCGTCGGCGTCGGCGGTGCCGGCTGCAACGCCGTCAGCCGCATGGTGCAGATGGGGGTCAAGGGCGTTGAATTCATCGCCATCAACACCGACGCCCAGGCCCTGTTTCTGTGCGATGCCGACAAGCGGGTCCACATCGGCGGCGAGACCACCAAGGGTCTCGGGGCGGGCGCCAATCCGGATATCGGGCGGGCGGCCGTCGAAGAGAACAAGGCAGAGATTCGTGGCATGCTGCAAGGCGCCGACATGGTGTTCATCACCTGCGGCATGGGGGGGGGGACGGGCACCGGAGCGTCGCCCATCGTCGCCGAGGTGGCACGCGAAGTCGGCGCCCTGACCGTCGCCATCGTGACCAAGCCCTTCAGCTTCGAAGGCCAACGGCGCAAGAAGACGGCACTGGAGGGCATCAACGCCATCAAAGACAAGGTCGATGCGCTCATCACCATCTCGAACGACCGGCTGCTGATGGTCGCCAACAAAGGCCTCGCCATGGTCGACGCCTTTCGCATGGCTGACGACGTGCTGCGGTGCGGCGTACAGGGTATCAGCGAGATCATTACGGTGCGGGGTCTGATCAACGTCGATTTTGCCGACGTCCAGTCGGTGCTGGCCAACTCCGGTTCGGCCATCATCGGTATCGGCAAAGGCAAGGGTGAACGGCGGGCGACAGAGGCGGCCAAGGCAGCTATCTCCAGTCCGCTCCTGGAGACGACCTTCCACGGGGCCCGTGGCATTCTGTTCAATATCACCGGCGGCGAAGATCTTACCCTCTTCGAAATCGACGAGGCGGCCAAGATCGTGTCGGCGGCCGCCGATCCTGACGCCAACATCATCTTCGGCTCAGTGGTCGATCCGAGACTGGAAGACGAGGTCATGATCACGGTGCTGGCCTCTGGATTTGTGGCGCACCCGGAGCAGGCCGACCCCATGGAGGCCGCGCCCGAGATGCTGGTGGCCGCTCGGTCCGCCGAGGTCGGCATCAAGCCGTTCCTGGAGCCCAGCTTCTACGACGAACCCGCCATCTTCCGACGCAAAAAAGACCGCTAGCAATCCCGGGCCCGGTCCAACGACCGGGCCCTTTTTCATCCTTCGAGGTGGCGCTGGCGAGTAGCCGCGCCCCGCCCGGGGGGCCCCCAGCGCAGCGAGGGGGCTGGCTAGTCGCGCGAAGCAGTCGAGGGGGCGCTGGCTAGTAGCGCGAAGCAGATGCCGCAGGACTCCCCCAAGTTGCCCGCCGGGGGGGCCCCCAGCGAAGCGTCTGGGGGGCGGAGCCCTCGAGGCAGCGAATGTGGCGGCCATGTTCAGCGAGGCCATCCTGCTCGGGGCTGCCTTGGGGGCCACCTTCGGCCTGACCGGCCACGCCTTTCGGCACCAGGCCACCAAGCGCCGCTGGCAGACCATCCATCAGTTGCTGGAAGAGGGACAGCCGGAAGCCTACCTCGCCCGTGTCGATGACGAGGTCTCGCGGGTCCGCCGGCCCTGGCACAAGCAGTTGCTCACGGCCAACAAGGCCGCCGGGTATGTCTATCTGGGTCAGTTCGAGGAGGCGTGGGGCGTTCTCAAGAACATCCAGTTCGAGCGGCTGCCCAAGGGCTGGCGTCCGGCCTATGTGCACAATCTGCTGGTAACCCTCATCTACCAGCGCCGCTTCGACGAGGCCCGCCGCCTCATGGAGCGCCACCAGGACATCTTCGCCCATCCGGGCACGTTCCAGGCCCACCTCGATACGTCTCTAGCCATCTACCAGTGGTACGTCGTGGGCGACAAGGCCGCGGCCCGTGCCCTGTTGACCGACCTGGCCCAGGCCTCACGCCCCGTCATCTACAAGGTGGGGGTGTTCTACCACCTGGGCCTGGCCGCTGAAGAGCTGGGCGACCCGGTGGCCGCCCAGACCTGGTTTCGCCAGGCGGCCGAGGCCGCACCCAACCATTGGGCCGCGCTGGCCGCCGCCAAGCGGTTGAGATAGCCTATTTAGGCAGCGGCTGGAAAATCTCGGCGTCGAGGGTGATGTCGACGTTGTCGCTCACCACCGCGGTGCCATTGTCCAGCGTGTGGTTCCACAACAGGCCGAAGTCCTTGCGGTTGACGCTGGTGGTGGCATGCGCCCCGATGCGGGTGTTGCCCCACGGGTCCTTGACCGGGCCGGTCAGCACGGTGTCCAGCAAGACGGGCCTGGTGACCCCGTGAATCGTCAGGTCGCCTAGCACCTCTACGTGTCCGTTGCCCTTCTTGCGGAGGCGCCGGGACTTGAACACCATGGTCGGATACTGGGCCACGTCGAAGAAGTTGGGACTCTTCAAATCGGCGTCCCGTCTCTCGACCCGGGTATCCACCGAGGAGACGTCGATGGTGACGTCGAGGCGGGCGTCTTGATAGTCCTCGCCGTTCCAGTAACCGGTCCCGCTCACCTTGGTGAAGTGGCCTTCGACGTGGGACAGCCCGAGGTGGACGACGTTGAAGGTCGCCGCCGTGTGGTTCGGGTCGATGGTCCAGTTGGATGGCTGATCCTGGGCACGAACTGCCGGTTGCGCGCTGGCCGCTCCGGCCAGGAGCACGATGGCCGACAGGGCGGCTGCTAAGGTTTTGCGCATGGTGTCCCCTTACTTGATTGTCGGGCAGGTGCTTCGACGTCAAGATGATTCCCCTCCCCTCTTGACAGGGCCCGCCCGGCCTACTACCCTGGGCCCCGGCCGCAGGAATCATTCCGGAACGGCCCGAACCCTGTTCTTTCGCCCTCGAACGCCGCCCGGTGCGGCTCCGCAGGTTACCTCAGGAGGAGTACCAGCATGACCCCTGTCGCAGCTCAACAAGATGCCGTCTCTTACTACCACAAGCTCATGGAAGACCCGGCGGTCTTCTCCGACGAGCACGTGGCGCAGTTGCAGGAGCGCATGCGGCAGGAGCGGGTCGTCTTCGGCGAGCGGTATCTATGCCCGTTCCTCCGCCCCCACTTCATTACCGAACGGCAGTTCAGCTACGTCAACGACGTCACCCGCATCATCCTCAGCGCCGTCAAGAAGGTCGAGAACCTGGCGCTGACGGTGCCCGCCCTGCAAGACGCCCTCGACCTGACGCCTCGCGAGAAGGAACTGGTGAAGGTCGACAACCGCTACGGCAAGGCCTCCCCGACGTCACGCATGGACACCTTCCTGACCGAAGACTCGTTCTACTTTGTCGAATACAACGCCGAGTGTCCGGCGGGTATTGCATACAATGACAAGCTGCTGAAGATCTTTCTCGATCAGCCTATCATGAAGCGCTTCCAAGACCGTTTTCCGCTGCGAGCCATGTACTCCATGGAGAAGGTCTACGACTGTCTCGTCGGGTCCTATCGGAAATGGGGCGGCACCAAGGCCCATCCGACCATCGCCATCACCGACTGGCGCGAGGTGCCGACCTACGTCGAGTTCGAGTACTTCAAGCAGTTGTTCGAGGAGCGGGGGTGCCAGACCATCATCTGCGACCCGCGGACGTTCGAGCTGCACGACGGCAAGCTGTACCACGACAAGACCCAGGTCGACATTGTCTACAAGCGGGTTCTGTCTACCGAGCTGTTCGAAAAGGAAGCCGAGGTCCAGACGCTGCTCGACGCCTACCGGCAACAGGCGGCCTGCTTCATCAACTCGTTCCGCTGCAAACTGCTGCACAAGAAGCTGCTGTTTGCCGTGTTGCAATTGCCTGAAATGACGAAGCACTTCACCCCGGCCGAAGCCAAGGCCGTGCGGGACCACATTCCCTGGACACACCAGGTGGTGGAGGGCAAGGTCGACCACTTCGGCGACAACATCGATCTCTTGCCCTGGATTCTCAAGCACCGCAACAATCTGGTGCTTAAGCCGAACGACGAGTACGGCGGCAAGGGCATTTACATCGGCTGGGACCTGGACGACGCGGCCTGGGAGAAAGCCCTCCAGGTCGCCCGCCAGGCACCTCCGGGCCACGTCTACCTGGTGCAGGAGCGGGTCAAGACCAGCCGAGAGGATTTTCCCGATCGAGAACGCAACGTGGCGCCGCGGTACGTCGATCTCGACCCATTCATTTTCGATGATGGCATCACTGGTTTTCTCACCCGCCTGTCCGATACGTCTCTGTGCAACGTGACCTCCGGAGGCGGCCAGGTGCCGACGTTCATTCTCCAAGGAGGCTAGGATGACCCTGATATCTCCCAACCGCATCACCGAGGTGACGTTTCCGGACGACTACAAGCCCGGTGCCCACAACGCCATCAACGTGTGTCTGGCCATCCAGCCGTGGGAAAAAGTAACCATGATCACGGACGAGAAGACGCTGGACATCGCGGCCAGTCTCTACGCCGAACTGGTCAAGGTGGGGGCGCCGACGACCGTCTTCGTTCTGGAGGACTATTCGCCCCGTCCGTGCCTCGACATGCCCAGTCAGATCCTGCACACCCTGGGCGAGAGCAATGTCGGCATCTACTGCGTCTGGCCGCAGAAGGGCGAGATCGTCCACCGCATGCAGGTCACAGAAGTGGTCGATGGCAAGATTCGCTACGCCCACATGGTCGGCATCAGC
>DASYBA010000135.1:0-2153 GCA_036501005.1 Candidatus Xenobia bacterium
CATCCGCACGGCCAGATCTGGGCCAGCCACAGCTTGCCCAACGAGCCCGCCCGGGAGCAGTTGGCGCAGGCCGACTGGCGGAGCCTCCGATCCCGCTGCCTGCTGTGTGCCTATATGACCCTCGAGCGGGATTCTGCCCAACGGCTGGTGGCCGACAATCCGTTCTGGCTGGCCGTGGTGCCGTTCTGGGCCGTGTGGCCGTTCGAAACGATGGTGCTGCCGAAACGCCATCTCACCGCGCTGGACGACCTGGACGACGAAGAAAAGGACGGCCTGGCGGACATCCTCCAGCAGGTCACCATCCGCTACGACAACCTGTTCGAAACGCCGTTTCCCTACAGCATGGGGTTTCATCAGCGCCCCACCGATGGTCTTCCCCACCTGGAGTGGCACATGCACGCCCATTTTTATCCGCCGCTCCTCCGTTCAGCCACGGTGCGAAAATTCATGGTGGGCTATGAGATGCTGGGCACGCCCCAGCGAGACATCACCCCGGAAACGGCGGCGAAGCGTCTCCGAGACCTGTCATCGGTGCATTACTCAGTCTGAGCCGTGCCGGCGGAGGAAGTAGAGCAGGGCTGAGGTCAGATCGGCCCGGTCCTTGTCGCCCAACGCCATGAAGGCGCCGGCCGTCTCCCACCCCAACTGATGAGACTCCAGGACGCACCGTTTCACGACGACCCGAGCCGGGATGTGGATGTTGGGGGAGTCTGCCAGCACGACGATGGATAACTCCTGGTTGACCCGGAACGTATTCACGGTCACGAACAGGATGCCACACAGGCTCAGGTCGCGAATGGCGCCCCGCACGGTCGTCCCGTCTGAATAGACGACGTCGACCGCCCACGGCACGTGCAGGCGGCGGTACTTGCGCCGCTGGGTGTCTTCAAAAAGGCTCACCGTCAGCTCACTGCGCAGGAAAGCCAGCATTTCTTCGCCGGCGTGCCCCTCCGCAATGCGTGCCTCGACACCGACGGAGTGGGTGTGGCTCTCCCGATCCCGTCGATACCACACCACCGTCCCGCTGACGCTCAATTCCCTCGCGGGATCGCTGCCCGCATGGTGGTGCGCAGCCTGGCGGCTTTTGAGGACGACCTGGATGACCTTGCCCACCGGCAGGGCGTGACTGAGGTGCAGGCGCATACCGGTCGCGCTGATGTCCACCATTTTGCCATGCACGACTCCGGGGACGCCTGCCCCGGTCACCGAAACCGGGACGCGGCAGGGCACCCGCACAGCCGACCGGTCTTCTTCCAGGTTCAGTCGTCGATCGCCCAGGCCGAGCGACAGGCGTATGGCCTCAGTCCACCGCATGCCTCACTCCAGGAGAGCCAGGACGGCGCGGTCGCTCCCCGTCACGATCTTCATCGTGCTATCACTACACCAGCCGGCCGAGCCGCTCCTTCCTTGGCTTTTCTTATTATATACATCACAGTTTGTTATCATTCCGGCTGCGACTTCGCAACCCCCGCTACGTTACCATGGACGTGACATGATTCATGGCCTGGCCTTCCCACGGTTCCACCGCACGACTGCGCACCCCGCTCCACCGATTGCCGCGGAGAGTTCCCCCGACCGCGTGGAGACCAGCGCCCCCGTCAAGAAGAAACATTACGTCCGCCGGGGCCTGGTCGCCACCAGCATCCTGCTCGGCGCCCTGGGCACCTCGGTGGCCGTTCCCAACAGCATGCTGCCGCCCCCTCTATCGAGTGCCGCCCACGTCGTGTCCTCCACCCTGGCCGGGGAGTATCCCATTGCGGCGCCCAGTCTTCCCGTCATCGCGCCCCTGAACGCCCACCTGGTTTCGCAAGGCGACCTGCGGGGCGAGAACCTGCACGTCATGTCGCCCGTCAGTCAAGACGCTCAAGGCCATCATCACGAGCCCGTCACCGTCATCGTCGAGGGTCACCTGGACAAGCTCACCAGCCTCCTCGGGAAGGAGGGCTGGGCGCCCCCTTCGTTGTTTCCCATGACGCCGATGCAGGTCAACGGCCATTACCAGGTCGCCTCCCTGGTCAAGAACTCCGAGGCTGGCGGCATGAGTCGAGACCACCTGCGCATTTTCGACCTGGGCAAGAACCCCGCGAACGGCCGCCAGCAATGGGGCATCACCGCCACCCGGGACCTCGAGCCGGAGCTCTCCATCAGCGCCG
>DASYBA010000136.1:0-20832 GCA_036501005.1 Candidatus Xenobia bacterium
TACCCCGGTCTGACCCACGAAGACATACAGGCCTGTCTCTGGTACGCACGCGATCGCGTGAGTGCAGAGAAGGTCTACCCGCTCCAGCTCTGATGCGTTTCCTGGCCAACGAGAATTTCGGCGCTGCCACAGTTCAGGCAATGCGCGACCTGGGACACGACGTCGTATGGGTCCGGACCGATGCACCCGGCAGTTCCGATACAAGCGTCCTGGCGTGGGCTCAGAGGGAGTCTCGCGTCCTCTTGACTTTCGATAAGGACTTCGGAGAACTGGCCTACCGGAGTCGACTCCCCGCCAGTTGTGGTATCATCCTGTTTCGTCTCCCGCTGACATCGGCAGCAAAGCTCGCAGGTGCTGTCTCTACCGCAATTGGATCTCGGGAGGATTGGGAAGGCCATTTCTCCGTCGTTGAGCCCACGAGGATCAGGATGATCAGGCTGCCCAGTTAAGAGGAGGCGAGAGACATGGACGACAAATCGACTGTGCAAACCCCAAGCCGGGCAGAAGTTTCTCGCCAGCATGCTGGAGCGGCTACAGGCCGCCGTTTCCAGCGGGCCAACCCCTCAACTGCCGGCCCGCCAACAGGCGCCAGCGCGTGCGTTGTACCTTGCCATTCCTGAGGACACCTATGCGAGTCTCTTTGACGAGGCCTGGGGGCGTGATCTGGCAACCGCAGCCAAGCTGAAGATGATCGTGTTTGATCCGAAGAAGGAGCATATCGACCGATGGATCGAGTAGAGGATTGGCGCAATGAAATCAAGCGGATTCTGACCGAGAGTGCCAGCGTGAGACCGGCCCATGGCGATATCGAAGTGGAGCTGGTGTTTGACGATGAGCGAGCTCATTACGAACTGGTCTACACAGGATGGAATGGCTACAGGAGAGTTCACGGAGCCGTCATCCACATCGACATCAAGGGGGACAAGGTATGGATCCAGCATGATGGGACCGAGGAGAGCGTCGCCGACCAGTTGATCGCTGCTGGCATTCCTCAGGATCGTATCGTGCTGGCGTTCCACCATCCCGGAAAACGTCAGTATACCGGCTTCGCCGTGTCGTGATTGGAGGCGACGTTGCAACCCCAGGCCGGACAGAAGTTTCTCGCCCGCATGCTGGAGAGGTTGTACGCCGCCCTGTCCAGCGGGCCCACCCTCAACTGCCGACCCGCCAACCTTAGGACTTGCGCTCTGACCGGCAGGGTCGTCCTGCAGTCGCTGTGAAGATGCAGCCCCATGGGCAAAGCGAAAAGCAAGGCACCGCAAAATCCTGCCACGATCTTGATCCTGCGCTACATCGAAGAGAATCTGCAAGCGGCTCCCCGTCCCACGCTGCTCAGGCAGATGCTCGAGGACATCTCGAAAATGCGGTCGGCGGCCCCGGCCGCCATCGTGCATGCCATCGTCAACACCGACCCCGCCAGTCCGGACGCCGCCGTCCTCGCCAGGCTGATCGTCGAGCTAGGCAATCCTCGACTGGATCAGGCCCTTGACCATGCCAGCGAGGAGCCGCTAATCGCCGACATGCGGGCACGTCTCGGACGGGTGCCAGTACAATTCGACGAGCTGGCCGACGCCGCGCTGGCCTCCGGGAAGCTGCCCACCCCCTGCCCTCCCCGCCTGGCGCTGACCATACTGCAACGCCTCGACGATGACAAAGAGCGACCTTTGCCAGCGATGGTCAGGGAGCTGACCTCTGCCAGCGATCCCAAGGTCCGTCGTGCTGCTGCCTCGCTCGAGGCCAGCCGCGGCGAGGGCCGGCTCTCCCCACCAGATCCAGGGCTGGGTCATATGGGCCCTCCAGTGGCGAACGGCCTCCGTCGTCTGAATCTGGCATGGCAGCGTCCTCATCGCAAGGTCCTGGTGGCCGGTGTGGCTTGTTCGGACGATGGCATCCAAGAGGTCAGCTCTCTGCAGGTGTCAGCGGACGAGTGGCGTCTCTGGCGGAGGGACCAGGAGCTGGTGGCGTACCCGGCCGGGTATATCAGACAACGCATTCACGAACTGGTCCAGGTGAGTCTGGCAGCGGATCCGTCTTTCGAAAAGAGCTGGAAGCCGAAGGCCTACCTGTTTGGAGAGCCCCCATCGCCAGTCCTTCCTCATCCGGTCTACGAATTGATTGACCCCGCCACGGTGGATCCGGAATCGCTGGCGACCAGTAATCGCCTCGGTTTCGAGGTCGGTGAGGTGGCCGATCTGGCGTGGGCCGATGAGATTGTCGACAGCGCCACACTCGAGATGTTGGACCGGGGAGGAAACCTGGATAACCGCGCCATGGAAGCCCTGCATGAAGCAATCGCCCGGGAAGCCGTGCAGCGTATCGGCCCAGAGTTGCGGGCTCGGCTGGCCTTGCGGGTCGAAGACGTGGCCTACGTCCTGGAGAAGACCCATCGCAGCACTGCTGCCCGCCAGGCGTTGGCGGTCGCGCAGGCCCTGCGAGGCGAGATGGCGCTGGAAGACATCCCGTTCATGGTTGAACTGATGAAGTGCAGCATGGCGGTGACAGGAGATCATCTGGCCGGCCACCCGTGCGACCATGAACACCATGGTCATGGTCACGCCCACCACCGCAACGGCTGAGCGCTCTCCGCCCCGTCAAGAGGAGCCGAGCGATGGCCGACAAATCCAGTCGCCTTCAAGCGCACCAGGAGGCGACGTTGCAACCCCCAGCCGGACAGAAGTTTCTCGCCAGCATGCTGGAGCGGCTGTACGCCGCCCTGTCCAGCGGGCCCACCCTCAACTGCCGGCCCGCCAACAGCCGCCAGCGCATCGACCTCACCGACCTGAGGCTCCTCCAGGACCTGCCCCCCGACGCCATTCTTGCCGCCCTTCTCGGCGCCGCCCCCACCTGCACCATCCACGCCAAGGCTGTCGTTCCTCCGCCCCTCCCCGAGGCGCCCCCCGACCCGGAGAGTCCGCCAGGCCGACCTCGGAAGTCCAAGGCTTCCGTTGAGGAAGACCCCGCCACCAAAGCCATCCGCGACGCATGGGACCAGCAAAGCAAGGTGCTTCGCAAGCTCCGCGCCATCGCCGAAGACACCCGCACCTACGAGCAAGACACCGGCACTAACGCCCTCTACATCGGCTGGCCCCTCCTCAGCCTCCCGCCCGGCGGCGACCGCACCTCCCGCATCCTGGCCCCCATCGCCTTCATCCCTCTCGACATGACGGTCCAGACGGGCCGCCGGCCCTCTGTCGAATTGGCTGCCCGGGACGAACGACTCATCGTCAATCCCGCCCTCGCCGCCTGGCTCGAACGCCAGACCGGCCGTTCCCTCACCGAGGACCCTGAGGACAACGCTACCCCCTGGGAATACCTGCGCCGCCTCCTCGTCGAAGTCAACAGCCTGCTGCGCTTGGATGGACAACCTCTCAGCCAGGAAGACCCCCTTGTGCCCGCCCCCAGAAGCGAGGCCCTCACCCAGCCGGAAGTCCTGTCCACCGCGGTTCTCGGCCTTTTCCCCTTGGCCAATCAAAGCATTCTTGCGGACGTCCGAGACATGGCCGCAGGGTCCATCCCACCAGGCCCCGTCGAAAGCTTCCTGCGGGCCGATCTGTCCATCAACCCGAACTCGGCCCCCTCGGAGACCCCGCTGCACGGACTCAAGAAAGCCCACGCAGACCGCTGCGTCATGCTCGCCGATCCGTGCCAGAGTCGGGCCGTCGAAGTTGCCCGCACGTCACGGGGCCTGGTGATCCATGGCCCACCGGGCACTGGAAAGAGCCAGACCATCGCCAACATCATCGCCGATCACCTGGCCCGCGGCCAACGGGTGCTCATGGTCTGCGACAAACGGACCGCCCTGGACGTCGTCTACCAACGTCTGGACCACATGGGATTGGGCCATCTCTGTGCGATCGTTCACGACGCTCAGGCCGATCGGCGGAAGCTGTATCTATCGATCCGGGATCAGTTGGAAGCCCTGCCGGACCAAGCGGAGAACCCTGCTTTCGAGCTGACCTTGCAGAAAATCGATGCCGAACTGCAGGCACTGCATGAAGAGTATCGGAGCTACCTGAACCTTCTGGCGCAACGGCCTGCACCGGATGCCCAATCCTTCAGCGAATTGGCTGGCGAGTGGCTCCACAGTCGGGGGACTGGCGTGTTCCACGTGCTCTTGCGTGAAGAGGCGTTCACCACGCCACGCCGCCATCTTGATGGTCACCAGGCTGACGTTCAGGACGCCCTCGCTCGGGGCCTGAAGATCAATTACGCGACCAACGCCTGGAGAGATGCCACCGACATGTCGCTGTCGGACTATCTCCGTCTCTCCACTCCTCAGCTTCGGCTTCAGCTTGAGACCTGCCACCGCACTGCCACGGCCGCCGACGCTTGTGCCAAGCCCGGCGGACTGCCGTTCACCCAAGATCCGAAAGCCGAGGCCAATGCCCGGCAGGTTCTTTCCAAAGCTCTCCGCACCGCACACGATAACGGAGCCATCCATCGTATCGAGCGGTGGGTGCGGAAGTCTCCCCAGGTCTGGAAGCAAGCCTTGCAAGCCATCCAGGAGAGCGCTGACTTCAGAACCGGTGCCGACGCCGTGCACGACCGCGAGCTGGAGTTGGCCAGCAAGACCGCTGAACTCCTGACAGTCAACCAGGATCTCGAATCGCTCCGGGCCTACGGCATGTCGTTATCGAAATGGTACGGGTTTCTCCAGTTCGGCGTGCGCAAGCGGGGACAGGAGGTCCTGCGTCGTTATGTGCTCGGTGCCAACCCCGTGGGCGACGTGGTTCGACTCAACGCCTTTCTTCAAATGCGCCGTTCTCAGGTCATGTTGTCCGACCTGTGCACCCGAGGTCTGGACGAACCCCAGATTCCCCCTTCCGACGCGCTCCAGGCCGTCGCCCAGCATGAGGCGGTTCTGCGCCTTCTCGTCCATATTGATGAGGAGCCTCTCCTCCATGGCGTCCGATCGACGCTCCTGGAGCGGATTCAAAGCCGAAGACTGGCAGACGATCTGGAACTGTCGACCCCCTGGGCTGAGACCGTCGCTCGTTTCGAAGAAGCCCTCAAGACGACGCCGGCTTGCAGCCCCGTGTTCCGTGAGGGGCTCCAGTCAAGAGCGCGCACGGGAGACCCTGTCGGTGAGCCCTGGTCTGGCCTTCTCAAGGATGTCGAACATCTCGAAGATGTGATTCGCATACGGCAACTTCAGGCCGGGCTGCCCGCCGACATCGGGGTAGCCCTCCATCTCCGGCTGTTGGAGGGGTTCAAACCCGAAGAGGGCTGGCAAACACTGGTCCATCGAGTCTGCCACGCCGAACTGCACGCCCGGCTCGCCGCCGAACCGCGGCTGGCCTCCATCGACGCCGACCGCCTGGACGTCTGCCAGCGACGCTATCTCGAACTCACCTTGTCCAAGCATGGTGTCGTGCAGGAACATGTCCGACAGGGTTGGCTGAAGCGACAGCGCCAACGGCTCCTGGCCAGCACCGGGGGCCGTCTGAACGGCGCCGGCGCCGAGCTGAAACGCCGACTGTACGTCAGAGGTGCGAACGCCCTGCGCTTGCGCCAGGTCGTCGCGGCCGGGGCTCAGGCCAGTGACGGAGATCCGCTCTTCGATCTGCGACCCGTCTGGATGGCCTCCCCAGGGACAGTCGCCCAGATTTTTCCCCGCACCCCCGTGTTCGACGTCGTGGTGTTCGACGAAGCTTCGCAGTGCCGGCTGGAAGAGGCCATTCCCGTGATGACCCGGGCCCACCGTGTCGTCATCGCGGGCGATCCGAAGCAGTTGCCGCCCACCCGTTTCTTCGAGTCGGCCGTCGTCGACACAGGCGAATCCGACGCCGAGACGGAGCAAGAGCTGTTTGAAGCGCAGCAATCCGAAATCGAAGACATCCTGGCGGCAGCCCTGAACCTGGAGATCGACCAGGCGTACCTGGACGTCCACTATCGAAGCAGCAACGAAGCCCTCATCGGCTTCTCCAACGATAGCTTCTACAGCTCCCGGCTGCAGTCCATTCCAGGGCACCCTCGGAATCTCCAGATGGTCCCCCCCATCCGCCTCGTGCAGGCCGACGGCATCTACGAGAAGCGGACCAACAAGAAGGAAGCCGAGGAAGTGGTTCGGATAGTGCGGGAACTGTTGCGCCGGGCCGAGCCTCCCAGCATCGGCATCGCCTGCTTCAATCTGACCCAACGCGATACCATCGTCGAAGCCCTCGACGCGGCCGCCATGGCCGATGGCGAATTCGCCGCCCGTCTGGCCGAAGCCCGTCACCGCACAGGTCGGGACGCCTTTCAGGGCCTCTTCGTCAAGAACCTGGAAAGCGTGCAGGGCGACGAGCGCAACGTCATGATCATCTCCACCACCTTCGGTCCCGATCCCACCGGAAAGTTCTATCGCCGATTCGGCCCACTCGGGCTGGCAGGCGGCGCTCGCCGCATGAACGTGCTGGTGACCCGGGCGCGCGACGAGGTCATCGTGGTGACCTCCATTCCCCCGACGGTCTATCGAAACGTCGCACCGCCGCCGGAGGGCAGAACCCCCAACGGTGCCTGGTATCTGTTCGCCTACCTGCGGTACGCCGAGCGCCTGGTCGAGCAGTTCGAGCAGATGTGGGAACGGCGGAAGGCGGCGGCTCCGAGCGCCGGCCGGGTCAAGCGATACGACAGTAAGTGCCCGTCCGCATTTGTCGAAGCGCTGGCCCAGACGCTCTCGGATCGGGAGAAGCATGCGTCGGAAGTCTACTGGGGTGGCGATGGCTTCTGTGTCGATCTTGCCCTGCAGCATCCCGAACGCGCCGGGGACGTGAGCCTGGGCGTCCTATGCGATGGGACGCGCTATCTCAAAGCGCCCGACCCGGCCGAATGGGATGCGTTTCGAACGGTGGTGCTCCAAAGCCAGGGCTGGGCCCTCCACCGGGTCTGGACGCCCCACTTCGTACGCAACCCGGAGCGATGTCTGCAAGCCTTGCAGTCTGCCGTGTCTGCGGAGTTGTCGAAAGAAAGAGAGGGGTCCGCCCGTCCGGCAGAGTGAACATCCATGTTCGGAACCCGGCGCTACCCTGTCTTGAGGTGCTCTCGCACCCAGTGCCTGAACCGGCGGAGAATCTCTGACGTCATCTGGGTGTGACGCAGCGAGATGTGCTCTCGCAGAATGCTCAAGGGCAGCTTGGGCACCGCAGGACTATGGACGCACCGCTCGTAGGTGCCTTCTTCCAACAATCGATAGACCTGGACATGGCCGGCCTTCCAACGCCAGACCTCGGGGATGCCCAGCCCAGCATAGATGCCCAGCCGGTTCAGCATGCTCCGACTGACGTCGATCTCGAGGGCAAGATCCGGCGGTGTAAAGTCCTCAGCGGCGACCTCCTCGGCCAGACGCCTCGAAGCACTCTGGATCCAGAAGCAATCATCCGGTTCCAGCCCCCGGTCGCGTAGCTCCCTCTTGAAGGTCGGGCTCCCTCCTTTGATATAGCCGATATCCAGCTCCTGCAACAGGACACTCACCAGGTCAGCCAGCAACGTCTTTACCAGCTCGTGTTCGTTGGACGTCGTCATGATCTCGAGGCGCCCCCGATCGTAGGTCACGCGGACCTTGGAATCTCCGATGGCCTCGAGCATCTTGAGGTACCCCCGCCAGGTGGTGTGCAGCAGCACGCGGTTTTCTCGCTCACTGCGCTTGGATGTCTGGACTGTCATACGAACACCTCCGTCTTCAAGGCACGGCTAGCGAACGCCTTCAATTCGTCCCGCATCCGTCCGACCGTGAGCCCCTTCAGGGAGCCAGATGGCCCTGGACCCAGGCCGCCTCGGCAGGGTCGAGCAGCAATGCCAAGTCCTGTGGGAAGGTCTGGGACGAGTCGTCCAACCAGGCCCAGAGGGCCACGACGTGAGGGGCGGGCCTGCCGCGCTCAGGCTGTTCGCCTGGCGGACAATGGGCAACAGCTCCACAGCGATCTCCTCAAGATCGTGCTCCAACCTGCTGGCATTCAGGTAGGGCTCCTCCCAATGGTGGTCCTGGATCAGGTAGCCCCCATCCTCTTCACCCGCGGCAGCCACGAGGTCGCCGACCTTGCCCAGCAGGGCGTTCCAGATTTCCAGGCAACGGTTTCCCGAAGGCGCGCCCGGCCGGTTCTCCCGCCACGCATGGAGGGCCGTTCGCCACGCTTGCCCCAGGTCATCGTCCAACCGGGGCGACAGCTTCTGGAATAGACGATCTCCTCCGCGCCGGCCAGCAAGCGGGCCAGGAGGGTCAACCGCTGCTCCTGGCTCAGGGTCTGATCCAGGATGTCCTCAAGGCTCTTCAATTTCATGCCTGGAAGTTGCTGGGCCAACGTGGTTTTCCTCCGCCTGGTGTCTTCATGAGCCCTCAATGGGCGTCGTAGACCCCCAGGCGCCATTTGAGGAGCGGCAGCAACCCCAGACGGGCATCTACCAGCTTCAAAATATCGTCCTCCACCAGCATGCCCCGCTGGTCGTCCCAGTAGCGATAGTCGATGAGCGGGACTTCACCAATCGTCATGTCTCTTGACGTGTCCCAATACGGGTCGAAAGGCAGATGGTGCGCGGCGCGCCAGCTATTGTCGTCCTCACCCCACCAGAACGGGGCGATGCCGTTGGTCAGGCACCAGATCTCCACCTCGACGCCGTAGTCTGCCAGGCTTTCGCACTCCGGGGCATCCCAGGGGACGAGCTGGGGGACGTATCGACACGGATTGGCCAGCAGCGTGGCCCGCAGGCGCCACATCTCCTGTCGGATGGGACACCCGCCTGCCAGGAGCGACAAGATGGCTCCCGCGACGGAGGCAACCCATCCAGGCTGCAAGCTGCGTCGCTCCAGGCCGATCAGCCAGTCCTTGCGTGTCTGGTTGCGGTGGAACCGCAGGAGCATGTCCCGCACCAGCAGGCGATCCGACACTTCTGCCCTGGGAAGCAATGCGCAGGACACGCAATTGTTTCGATACGATCTGCAGCATGTAAGGCACGTGTTCTGCCTGTCAGGTTCTGTGCGACGAAGCCTCCGGTTAGCCGTCCGAGCCATCCTCGGGTCCCCCTTCAAGTTGCGCCAGGTCTTCAGTCGACCATAAGGCCACCTGGTGTTCGGCCGCCACGGTCCTCGCTCTATCGGAAAACCCCTGGTCGCAGATCACGACGCGGCGCTCCGCCTGCGGTAGGACCTGGGCCACATCGTCCACGTCTGCTACCCGCCCCCCCACCACTCTCAAGCAGGCGTCCTTGCGTAAGCCGACTTCGTCCCACGCTGAGGCGGTCCATACCTCGCGGCCCAGTCGTACAGACCACCCGCACCCTTGCAGCAGCCGCATCACCCGTTCGGCGAAAGCACCCTCGACCGCGGGGGTGAGTCGCCGCCGTGGCGCTTCCAGTCCGAACAGTCCGAACAGCTCCTGGTCGGAGAGGAGCCGGCGCACGTCGAGGCTGACCAGGTCGACCAGGGCTGCGAAGAGTTGCCGCTTGCGATCCAGGATCTGTTCGATACGCTCTTCGATGGTATCCGCGCAAGTGTACGCAATGACCGTCACCGGATGCTGCTGTCCCATGCGGTGTGAGCGGTCGGTGGCCTGATTCTCCACCGCCGGGTTCCACCAGCGGTCGAAGTGAAACACATAGGAGGCGCACTGGAGGTTCAAACCTTGCCCCCCGGCCCGCAAAGAGAGGGCCAGCAGCCCCCAGGACTTGTCTCGCACAAACCGATCCACTACGGCCGTTCTTTCTGACAGGGTTTGAGTGCCCGTGTACACCAGGGGTCGGAAGGGGGCCAGTTCGGCGGCCAGCCGCATGACGCCGTGCGCCTCATTCCGCCACTGCGAAAAAAGCAGTGCCCGATGGCCGGCGTCTCGAAGGCACGCCAGGCGTTCCCGCAAATCCACGAGCTTGGACGACGTGCCGCTGTCGGGGCAGAAGTTGCAAATCGCCTTGAGCCTGGTGATGAGCTCCAGGACATTCAGGACCGTCGCCTTCGCCCCCAGGGTCTCGAGATGCCGACGCCCGCTGCGCTCGAGGGCGTCATAGGCCGCCCGCTGTCCGGCGGTCAGATCCAACAGGACCCGTTCGACGGTCTTCGGGGGAAGTTCAGTCAACACGTCGACTTTGCGCCGCCGGAGCTGCACCTCCAACTGCCGGCTCTGCAACCGGAAGCCGGGCATGAGAGGCGGCAGGCGGGATCCGCCTTCATTTTGCCGCACAAACTCCAACACCGACGCCAGTTCGTTGACGGTGTTCTCCAGCGGCGTGCCGGTCAGTGCCCATGCCCGACGCCGGCGCAACCGCTTGCAGACCTGGGCCACCAGCGAGGAGCGGTTCTTGATGCGCTGGGCCTCGTCGAGGACCACCAGGTCCCAGGTGCGGTCCAGGGCCGTCGCATCATTACGAATGGTCTCGTAGCTGGCCAGATAGACCTGGCGATCGGCCTTCCATTTCCAGCGTCGCTCGTGGGGAGGGCCTTCGATGCGGATGACGCTGATGGACGGTGCCCATCGCTCGAGTTCCCGCCGCCATTGCGTCACGAGACCGGAGGGGACTACGACCAGAACCTGACGGATCCGTCCCTCGTCGAACAGGATACGCAGGGCCGCCAGGCACTGAACCGTCTTGCCCAGCCCCATGTCGTCTGCCAGGAGCAGGGCTGGACGGGCCACCAGAGCTGCCACGCCCTCCTCTTGAAAGGACCGCAGGGGCGCCGGCCAGACCCGGCTCACGCTTCTTCTGTCTCTCCTCCGCCGAGATCGGACGACTCGTCGTAGTTGCTGCGCACCCGGTCCAGTTCATAGCCAGCCGCATCGGCCTGCTGGTCGGGGTACAGGCGCCGGACATCCCAGGCGTTGATCCAGGCCCGCACAAACGTGCGCATCGGCGTTGCACCCAGGGCCTCGGGCCATTGCACCTCGGGAGGCATCCACTGGTAGGCCTGTCCGTGGAGACGTCGCAAGGTGGCGTAGGTATCGGCCAGCACGTCCTTGGAGGGCAACACCAGCAACTCGGCCTCTTGAATGGCTTTCATGCCCCGTTCTGCCCTCTTGCTGGTGTCGGCATCTCGCTGCGCCAGATAAGGCGCCATGTCGTCGAGGTCTTTCTTCTTGTCGCGCAAGACCTCGGTGACAAAGTCAGCGGTAATGGCGCCGACGGTAAACAGGCCCGGGCGGGCTTCTCCGGGCACGATGCCCAGCCAGCGCGCCAGTTCGGCGTAGCTCTGTCCTCGAGCCAGACGACTGTAACGGCCGATCAATTCCAGCTCGTCGATGAGCAGCACCCACCCTTGCAGCCCTGCAGCCTGCATCAGACGGGGCAGGAATGTCATCGTGTGGAGGGCCAGTTCCCGGGCCCGGATGGGTTCGAAGCGGGCATCGGCCAGGCCCAGTTCCCGCCGATATCGTTTGAGATCCGAAACGGTCAGCGGATCGCCTGACCAGAAGCGGAGGACGCGGTCGGCCAGATCCTCATCGTTGCTGCCGACCTGGTAGATTTCCAACGTTGCCGCAAAACGCGTATCGAAATCCTTCGACAGGCTCAGCTCTCGCATCAGGTCCACGAAGGCTGGGGTTCCGAAGCTCTTGCGGAGCAGCACGCCGATTTCCTCGAGCCCGCGTCCCACGGCCTGCGGGACGCGCAGGTTTTCCACTGCGCTGCGCAAGAATTTCGCTGGGACATTCAGCGGTGTTTCCTTGCTGATGACCACCCGACTGACGGCAAACCCGGCGTCCAGCGCCAGTTGTTCGAAACAGGTCAAGAGATGGGACTTGCCCTCCCCGAAACCGCCCCGAACCATGAGGCCGCGCCCCTGCCGTCTCTGTTCCGACAGGCCAGGCACGGTCTCCAGCAAGTCCTCAAAGCGCCGTTGCAAGGCGGCCTGGCCGGTGCCCATGCTGCGAACGGCGGCCGCGCTGGGAACTCCGGAGCGGAGCGCCTCGACCACTCGGCGAGGCAACAGGGTGGGGATGATGGTCGCCATCACGCCACCTCCATCGGCACCGGTTGCAGGTCGGCGAGAGCCGAGAGGGGATTGGCCCGCTGCTTCAATCGGACGTCAGGCCAGATGCGTTCGTACAACGCCTTGTAGACTTTGACGCCCCGCTTCTCATCATGGATCAGCTCGTCAGGCATCACCACCAGGGTCAGCATGCCGGGCAGATCATCGGTCGAGTCGATAAGCTGGCGCAGGACCTCAAAAGCATCCATCAAGGCGGGCGTACCATAGAACACGGTGTCAGGGTCGGTCTCCTGACGACGGGGTACGGCGAGCTGCCTCAAGTCGAGCTGCAGAAGGAGTCCAGAGTAGCCTCCCATCCTGCACCACGCGGCCAGGGAACTCAACATGGCCCGCGCATTGTGTCGGTCGATCTTGTGAAAGATGAGCAACCGTTTCAGCGTGGAGATGAGCCGCAGGTCGCCTTTCAGCCACTGCAATAGCGACTCCGCATCGTTGCCTGGCAGCGGGGCGATCTGCTGCAGGCAAAGCCACAGCATGGCGTAACGAAAGTCCTTCGACATATCCGAACGCCGGTTCAGCACCGCTTCCAGGGCTCGCCGCATCTCGCTGCGCAGAAACTGAGGAGCGACGCCGTTGGACGCCGCGACGGCGTCAATTCGCAGGTCGCTCCCGTGGATCTTCATGCCGGCCTCCTGGTAGGCCCGCTGCACTACGTTACGCGACAAAACCTCCCAGGGGATCTGCCGGGCCACAGAGTGAAAGAGCTGGTGGAGGAGCTGGACCTTGACGACCGCCGCATCGATGGACGCCACCAGGTAACCAGCCCCCTCGGCCCGCTGCCGCGTGTCGGACAGGAGTCGCAGCACGGTGCCAGGATCATTTAGAACGACGAATTTGGTGGCGGAACCACCTTCCCGCACGTAATCTTTCAGGTATTCGACTTCCAGGAGGTTCAGCCATTCGCCCAATTCAACCGACATCGCACGCTCCTCAGATCATGAATTCGATACTGTAGTAGTTTCTCTCCAAACCCTCCCGAGTAACCACCACCAGCAGGTTCGACCGGTCCTTGGCGCCCGTGGCCCCCGGATGCAGCCGGTAGGCCACGCCCTGGCGGGTGGCGGTCAGGCCAGAGGCGTCCAACAGATAGACATCACGAGCAAACTCCTGCTGGCTGTAGTCCTGTCGCGAGCTGGGCAGCAGCGTGATCGCCTTGTAGATGTCGAGAAGCTTTTCAGCCCCTCCCCGTTTCTGGTTCAACATCTGCCACGCCGCCAACAGGGTTTCGAGAAACTGGGCCGCGTTCGTCTTGGGCGACTTTTTCTGCAACCGAGCCAGGTGGGCGACGAGATGTGTCGGCCGCAGGCCGCGGTAGCTCTTGCGATCGATGAGCACGTTGCGTTCCTTCGGCTGAACCTTGACCAGGGAAGGATAGCAGGCCAGGAGAGTGTCCTGCGGAAAGAGGTTCAGGCCCGCCTCCCCGGCGGCCGCCAGCAGTTCCCGCTGGAACTGCCCGGAGGCCAGGTAAGCCTCCTCTTCCTCTTCCGTCATGCGCCAGCTCGCCCGCAGGGCGTCCAGGTCCTGGGAGGCCTGCTGCAACAGTTCGGCGGCCGATTCCAAGGCCTTGTGAAGGGCCTTCAGGTCGCCTGTGAGTGCCGCGGCCTGGGACTGTTTGACGGCGGTGGCCAGCCGGGCGGTCGAGGCGAGCGCCGTGGTGGCATGAGCCTCCGTGGTGGACAGGGAGCTTTCGAGCGTGGTCTTTGACCTTGTCGGCCGTTCAGCGACTTCTGGCATGGCGCCTCCCTAGGTTGGGTTTCCGGTGGCGGCGGGTTCGGGCGGGCCGGGTTCATTCCTGCAGCCCAGCAATTCTTCCATGAGGTCGTAGATGTTGTTGCGGCTGTTGTAGCGGGCTTCTCGACATCCGGCCTGCAGAGGGGCCTCGGGGGTGAAGTAACCGGCCCGACGCATGTCTCCGAAGCGCCCTCGCACAATACGCTCGCCCTGCGTGCTGTAGTGGTGGCGATAGGTGGTGACCCCGACAAAGAGAATGCCGTGTTGCTGCAAGGTAGCGTTGACGGCCACGGTCAGGTCGGCCAAGGTGAAGCCTCGGTCAGGACTGGCCGAGGCGACTCGGGCGGCGGCCACCAGGAGGAGCCGGGTCGTGCTCCAGCCTTGGGTGAGCACCCGGCTGGGTTCAGTGCGTTTGAAGGCCTTGTCGGTCAGCCAATAGCGCCGCATCGCGTGCGCATCTTGGCGGGAGTGCGAGGCTCTCCTGCCGGGCCTGCGCAGCCTCTCGGCCTGCAGCCGCCGAGCGCTCTCCGTAGGCACTTGTCCGTATGGGTGTCCGCGCTGGAGACGGGGGCTTCCCCGGCCGTGCGCCCGACGAGCGGCTGGCCAGCTCTCGGGCTTTAACGGAGGCCGGTGAAATCGTCTATGTAGAAGACCTCGTCGTGCACGAAGTGAAAGATGAACTGGCGGGGGCCGGAGTCCACCACCAGCACGGGTTCCTCGATGTCGTAGGAGAGGATCGCCCACAGGGCCGCCAGTTCTTTTCCGTTCAACTTGCGAATCTGGAACGTCTCACCGCGAAGCTGGCTTCGCAGCCAGTCTTCCAACAGGTGCGCCGCTTTGTTGGAGTTCTGGAAGCCGTGTCCGGCCAGCGCCAACTGGCCCTGGGTGGTGGGCACCAGCACGTGGGTCCCGAACCCGCCGGCCCGCATCCAGGCCGGGTCGTCCTTCAACTGGCGCCACAGGAAGGGGCCGCACATGAAGACGTCGCCGACACAGTGGGCGGTTCGACTGGCCAGCATCTGGCGCAAGCGCTCGGCAGCCTGGTGGTTGACCTCTGCGGGCGCGGCTGTGTAGGTAATGCCCGGCGGGACGGGGACGGGTGCATCGAGCGGATCGTCAGCACAGACGCTGACCGTCAGGAGCATTGCCAGCAGGAGAGTAAGCTTCAACCGCCCGCGATAGACGGGATGAGCGTTACTTCATCCTTGGCGCCGACGGGCGTTTCCAACTGCTGGAGGAAGCGGATGTCTTCTTCGTTCACGAACACGTTGATGTATCGATTGAGTTTGGTGGCGTCGGCGAAGAGGCGCTTGCCGAACTCCGGATACTGGGCGGCGATGGTATTGAGAACCTCACCCACCGAAGTCCCATCGACCTCGAGACGGGATTGATCGCCCACCTGAGGGCGCAAGACGGACGGAATCATGACGTGGGGCATGTGCTTCTCCTATGCAGTCTGCAGTAGAGCGTTTTCGAATTCGGCCAGGCGGGGAGCGATGATGGGAATCTCCTTGAACTGATCCTGGAGAGCCTCCACCGTCTTGAGTCCGTTCCCCGTGATCGATACGCAGATGGATTCATCCTTCGGAATGCGGCCGCTCTGGATGAGCTTGATGGCGCAGGCCAGCGTCGTTCCGCCGGCGGGTTCGGTGAAGATGCCTTCGGTTCGAGCCAGGAGCTTGATGGCCTGCAGGATCTCCGTATCGGTTGCCGCTTCCGCCCATCCCCCCGACTCTCGCACCGCCCGCATGGCGTGGCCGCCGTCGGCCGGGTTGCCGATGGCGATGCTCTTGGCGATGGTCTGCGGCCGCACCGGGTCGAACCAGTCGGCGCCGTCGTGGATGGCCTTCGTGATGGGGGCGCACCCGGCCGCCTGGGCGGCATGAATCCTGGGCTGGTTATCCTCGGCGAGGCCCAGCCGGCGGACCTCCCCGTAGGCCTTCCAGATCTTGGGCAGGATGGTGCCGCCCGCCACGGGCACCACGGTGTGCTTCGGAATCTGCCAGCCCAACTGTTCGACAATCTCCCAGCCGTGGGTCTTGGCGCCTTCCGTATAGAACGGACGGAGGTTGACGTTGACGATGGCCCACTTGAACTTCTCGGCGAGCTGGGTACACAATCGATTGACGTCGTCGTAGCCCCCCCGCACCTTGACCATGTGGGTGCCGAAGACGAGGGCGCCCACGATCTTGCCCTGTTCGAGGTCATGGGGAACGAACACCCAGCTCGGCACCCCCGCGGCCGCGGCGTGGGCAGCCAGACTGTGGGCCAGGTTGCCGGTCGAGGCACAGGCGACGGAGTCGTAGCCGAACTCGAGAGCCTTGGTGAGGGCGACGGAGACCACCCGATCCTTGTACGAGAGCGTCGGGTAGTTGGCACTGTCATCCTTGATGTAGAGCTCTTTGACCCCTAGCTCGGCGGCCAGGCGATCGGCCTTCACCAGCGGCGTAAGGCCAGAACGGAAGCCAGCACGGGGTTCGCCGTCGATGGGGAGGACATCGCGATAGCGCCAGAGAGAACGGGGACCGGCTTCGATACGGGCCCGGGTCAGGTGCATGGCGTCGTAGTCGTAGACGACCTCGACCGGCCCCAGGTCTACGTCGCAGACCATGCGGGGAGACACGGGGTATTCGGTGTGGCAGACCTGACAGCGGAGACCTTTGACAAAGCCCATGGTTCTGGCTCCTCTTCAGCTTCACCAGGGCATCAAAAAAGCCCCTCTGGAGGGGCCTTCGGCTCCTCTCATCTTCCCCCGGAATCCGGGGCGGGAGTTCGCACCTCTTCCTTGCAGAATGGTTGCGGTGACGTCTACGGGCCCGTTCCCTCAGTCACTCTTGATGAAGCACTATTCGGTTATGTCCCTAACCTACCGACAAAACCCTCGACTGTCAAGAGCGAGCCGACAATGTTCACATTTCTTGATGCTTCTGTGACGCGCCGGGGACCGACATTTGGCGGTACCCGAATAGGATGGCTTGCACAGGCAGATCAAGGCAGGGAAAGGGTTCCAGAGATGAAGGCGCTGATTCACCACACCCTGGACCAGGCAGGTCCTCTCGGATCCCTTGAGCGGGGCCGCTTGACGACCTTGGCCAAGGCCACGGGCCTGGTGACCCCCGAGTCGGTCAAGACTTTCACCCAGGTCGGTGCCGAGGTGGTGGACAAGGCGGTCGACGCCTTTGCCCGTGCCAACCCCGATGCGGGGGCTCAACGGGCTGCGCTCGAGGGCCTCAACGATCTTCGACAGGCACTCTACGTGGCCGAAGGGCGATACGCCCAGAGCGTCCATGCCAGCATGCGAACGGTCTCGGGCCGGGTCGATGCCTACAATCACCAGACCTTGCCGGGTCTCGAGGGGGCCACCAGACTGCGAGTGAAAGACTTTGCCGTGCCCGTGGATCCCAAGAATCCGCAGCCCCCCCATCAGACCTTCATCAAATCCGGCCATCGTGTGGCCACCGCCGAGCGGGCCGGGGAGGATACCTTTGACTGGAACATGGGGGTGGGCGATTCGGCCAGCGAGTATCGGTTGCTGGATAACGTCGACGCCCTCATGTACTATTGCATAGGCTCCAGCATCGGGGGGCCCACGGGTGCGGCCATCACGCAGTTGGTGCAAGAGAAACAGCCCAAGAGTGCGGGCTGGATCCTGGCCAGCGCCGACCACCTGCCCTACACCCAGGAAGAACTGGTGCGAACCGGCCGGGCTTTGAGCCAGGGCATCAAGACGGCCACCTTGGGCCGAGGCAAGGACATCTGCATCAACGCCCAGTCCGTGTGGACCTTTAGCCGGGACGGCATCATCGGCGACCGGCCCGTGAACTATACCGAGCCCATGTACGACTTCTCGGCCGAGTTTCCGTATCAATGGAACAACTCCCGCCTGGTGGAACGGATCCCGGGCCAGCCGGCCATCGTGACGACCGGCCTGCCATTGTAGAGTCCAACGGGAGTCGCCTCAGTCCCACGGCGAAATAGTTGTGACCATGCAGGCTTCGCGTTCCGTCGGAGGTTCAGTCGTGACCCACACCAACTGGGAGGGCTACCTGAAAATCCTGGAGGCCCTCGGCGATGATCATCATCTTCGCATTACCTACGACAGGGGGGTTCTTGAGCTCTTGTCTCCCACACCGCTGCATGAGCGAATCAAGAGGGTGCTGGGCTCCCTGGTAGAGTGTCTGTTGGAGGAGCTCGGACGAAACGGCGATGCCGGAGGCTCCACCACGTTTCGGCGTGAGTCCTTGGACCGCGGCCTTGAACCTGACGAATGCTACTGGCTACACGATCACGAGTGGGGTCAGATGGAGGTGCCACCTCCGGATCTCGCTATCGAGGTTGACATCACCAGCAGCAGTCTGAACAAACTTGACATCTACGCGTCGTTGGGGGTCGGAGAGGTCTGGCGATGGAACCAGAAGGCCGACTGCATCACCGTATTCCTCCTCAGTCAGCCAGGCGTTTACGAGGCGTCTCCTGTCAGCCGCATCTTCCCCCACGTCCCCATGGACGTGCTGCCGGGCTATGTACGGCTCGCCATCAAGGTCGGCTATATCAAGGCGTTGCGTGAGTTCCGTGCCTGGGTGCGGACCAACCTGGATCGTATCGATTTGACGTGATGCAGCCAGGCAGACTGGTGCCGTCAGATGTAGTCCGGGTTGGTAAAGTAGTCGGCCGGCTTGGCCAGAAACGTCTTGAGCCCCTCGGACGGCGGTGGCGGTGGAGCGGGAGGGATTGTTGAACGTTGCTCCAGTCCATGTTTGTTAACGTCCGGTGCACTGTTCACATCTCAGTTACAAGACGTTAACGATGCCCCATTGTGCCGACCCCGTCGACCCCCTATCATGGGGATCATATAAAGACAGAGTGTTGATGGAGGCGTGTCGTGCTATTTGGTTTGATTGGGAACCGCCCGGTGGCGAAGCATCCCCTGACTACGGAGACCATCGTCAAGACCACCGCTGGATTGAACCGGGCGGGGTACCACTATGTCGAAGCCGGCCAGCCGGAGCCGGCTCTGTCGGCCCTCGTCCAGGGCGACGCCGTGTTGGTTCGTGATTCAGCCAAGGACGGTGACGTCTTCGAAGTGCGCCCGGAGGGGCTGCTGGAACTGGAGGCGTCCGCCAGCCATCCCGCCGACCTGACACCGGAACAGCAGAGTCTGAGAACGTTATTGGGCCAGATCTCGGACAAGGGCGTGTCCCTCGCCAGCTTCGGGGCCGCCGGCGCGTGCCCGCTGTCCCAGGCCATGGCCCAGGTCGTATTGAGCCGTGGCGACTGCATCTGCCTGATGGCGGATCCTCAATGGCAGACCCAGAAGGGCAATTATTACAATACGACCCCCATGCTGACGACGGATGACACGAAGGCCGTGCGGAAGCAGGACGTTCATGGCCGGAATCTCGTCGCCAATTCAAAGTACCCGGCCACGTATACGAAGATCGGCATGAAGAGGGCCACCACCGCCCCATCCTGCCCGGGGGTGCTCCTCGACGCGCAGCAGCTTCAGGCCATGTCGCCGGCGTTGTTGCAATACCTCGACTTGCAAGCAGCGGTCAAGCAGGCCAGCCTGGCTACGGGCTAGCTCGTGGCGAGCAGGGCGGCGACCAGCATCAGCGCAACGCCGCCCCACTGGCCCAGACCGAGGTGCTCCTGGATGCCCGGCACCCACCCGCCAACCGAGATCAGGGTGGCGAAGAGCGGTTCCAACGCGAAGAAGACTGCGGCTTCGGTTGGCGGGACGCGAGCCTGCGTGTGGGCCTGGGCCCAAAAGCAAAATGCCGTGGCCAGCAGACCGCAGAAGAGGATGCTGAGCAAGACGCCGGGCTGAAGGGCGGGGGTCAGCTCCAGCCACGGGTGGCCGCGCCAGGCGAGCATGGTGGCCACGCAGCACCCGATGACGACAGCTTGCAGCAAAGCGAGAACCATCGGATGGTTGCGCCTGGCCAGGTGAGCAGTCCACACCATCTGGACGCCCGACAAGATCGCACAGAGCAGCGTCTCGACATCGCCGCGATTGAACCCGTCGCCATGCAGGCCCACCAGGCCGTAGAGCCCCGCCACCGCCAAGCCGGCGCTCGCCGCCTGGCGCCTCGACAGCCGGTGGCCCACCAGGCTCCCGACCATGGGCGTGAAAATCACGTAGAGCCCCGTGATGAAGCCAGACCTGGAACTGGTGGTGAAGCGCAGGCCATCGGTCTGCAGCCAGTAGATGGCCGTCACCAGGAGACCCAGGCGTGCGCCGTCCCACACGTCGGCGCGGCGAATCTCCAGCCGGGAAGCCATCACGAGCACGCCCAGACCCGCCGCGCCCACGGCGAACCGGAGGGTCATGAAAGCCTCTGTCGATAGACCTGCCCGCAGGGCGTATTGAACGGCGGGAAAGGCCGCCCCCCACACCACGGCGACCGCGAGGAGCATGGCCGTATTGAGCGCGGCTCTCCCGAGTGGCTGGCTATCCTCCGCGCGTGTCGGCACCGCGGCCTCCGCCGCGAGCGTCAGGCGGCCTTGCGGGCCTGCGCCGCCAGACCTTCAGTGAAGTCGATCTTGTTGGCCAGGTCGGGAAAGTCGATAAGGGGGTTGCGGTTGCCCTGCATTTTGAAGATTTCTTCGTTACGGTGGTGCTCGTATTCGGTGGGCGGATAGTCGTGGTTCCACTTGAGCAAGGTGGCGACGTCTTTGGCCGAGTATTCGCTGGAACGGTCTCCGACCTCGCCGGGGTAGCGCAACAGGAAGTACAGTGTGGCTCGAGCCACCGCACCTCGGCCCGCATCCGGGTCGAACTCGTTGTCCGACGCATCGAGAACGCCTTCCGGGGTGCGCTGGCCGCCGGTCAGGTCGGCATATCGGCTGTTGCCACGCTTGGAGTTGCTCTGCACGTCACAGGCGAAGAGGTGGTGCAGGTCGCCGCGCATGGGCAGCTTCTTGTTGAACCACGACTGGGGCACCACGTGTTCGCAGTTGTCTTGACCGCCGGACTCAGGGCGGTAGGCCGGCTCGTCGGCGACCGGGTTCTGGTTCTTGGCCGCCAGGTCAGCGAGGATGGCCTCCTGCGGATCGGCCTTCTGCTTGTCGTAGATGCTCTCCAGGTCGCCCTGGGGGTGGACGTCGACCCACGGGTAGAGATACTGGGACGGATCGTAGGGGAGCTGGTG
>DASYBA010000137.1:0-7941 GCA_036501005.1 Candidatus Xenobia bacterium
TCTGCGGCAGATCCCGTCGCAGCAGGTGCGCCACCGCTTGACCGTGCCCCTCACCGGCGACGACGACGTGTTCGGCACCTTGCAGGTCGTCAACAAGAAATCTGTGGATCCGTTCGATACCCACGACCGCCAATTGCTGGAAACCTTCGCCGGCATTGCCAGTGTGGCGGTGCAGAATGCCCGCCTGCTGGATCGCACCCGCCGCCTGGCCGAAGACCTGCGCCAGTCGCTGGAAAAAGAGCGCTGGCTGGCCATCGAGAAATCCAAGATGGGGGCGTACATTCCCAAGCACGTGGTCGACGAGATCAGCCGCAATCGCGAGCAGAAGCTGGCCCTGGGCGGCAAGATAGTGACCGCCACCATCCTGTTCTCCGACATCCAGGGCTTCACCCGGCTCTCGGAAAACATGCCGCCGCCGCGCCTGGTCAGCTTTCTCAACGAGTACATGACGGCGCTGACGCGGGCCGTCGAGGAGCAGGGCGGTATCGTCGACAAGTTTATCGGCGACGCCATCATGGCCATCTTTCTCCCGGCCGGCGCCGACGACAACCAGGCGGCACGGGCGGTCAGGGCGGGGGTCCACATGCAAGAGCAGATTCGGCTGCACGCCGACGACTGGGCCACTCGCTTTCCAGAGGTGGCGCACTTGCAGACTCGTATCGGCATCAACACGGGCGAGGTGGTGGCGGGCAATATCGGTTCCGAGACTCGCATGGATTACACCGTCATCGGCGACAACGTGAACGTGGCATCTCGTATCGAATCGAACGGCGTGGGGGGGCAGGTGCACATCAGCGAATCCACCTGGCAGGCGGTCAAGGACGCCATCCAGGCGACCCGCCTGGAGCCCATCCAGGTCAAGAACCGGGTCCAGCCCGTCCACATCTATGCGGTCGAGCTCGGGCGGTAGCCGAGGGCCCGACCGACGGGGACGGATTGGAATAGATCCGGGTAGTCCATCAGGTTCTCCGGCGCCCCGAGGAACAAGAGACCATGCGCGCCCAGGCGATCGCGCACCCCCTCCAGGACCCGCCGCTTGACGACCGGGTCGAGGTAGATGAGGACGTTGCGCAGGAACACCACGTCGAACGTGCCCACGTCGGGCAGCGGGTCGACCAGGTTGACTCGGGCCCAGGTCACGCGGCGGCGCAGCGCAGCGTCCAACAGCCACCCGCCGTCGGAGCCGGTGAACCAGCGCTCCCGCCGTTCGGCCGCCAGCCCGCGGCCCATTTCGAACTCGGTGTAGGCCCCGGCCTCGGCCGTGGCCAGTGCCGCCCGGGAGATGTCGCTGGCCAGCAGGTGTAGCGTCATGGCGGGAAACTGCTCGGCCGCCAGCATGGCGACGCTGTAGGGCTCCTGCCCGGTCGCGCACCCCATGCACCACATACGCACCAGACCCCGACATCCCGGCAGCACGTGCTCCCGCAGGGCGTCGAAGAGCTGGGGGTCGCGAAAGAACATGGTCTCCTTCGTCGTCATGGCTTCGACCACCTCGACGTGGCGGGCATCCGGCGGCGAGTTTCGCAGCGACTGCAGAAGGCCGCCGACGTCCCGATGGCCTTGACGGGTCGCCAACCCGGCCAGGCGAGCCTCGGCCAGATAGGCCTTGTCGGCCTCCAGCAAGTTGCCGGACATCTCCAGGACCAGCCTCTGCAGGTACGGGAAATCCACCGTCATCGGCATGCGCTCACCCGGTGGGCAATTTCTGTCGAGAGACCCTCCAGGGGCAGCACCGCGTCGGCCAGGCCGGCCCGCACCACCCCGCCGGGCATGCTCCACACCACGCTGCTGGCCTCATCCTGGGCCAGAATGCGAGCCTCGACCTGGTGCAGGCGTTCGCAGCCCAGCAGGCCGTCCTGGCCCATGCCGGTCATGACGACGGCGAGGGCATGGCGGCCGCAGCACTCTGCCACCGACCGGAACAACACGTCGACGGCCGGGCGGCAGCCGTTCTCTCGCTCCCGCTGCTGCAGGACTGCGACCAGCGCCTCACCCTGACGAGCCACTTCCAGGTGGAAGTCTCCGGGGGCGAGATAGACCCGGCCGGGGTTCAGCCGTTCTCCATCGCGGGCCTCCGTGGCCGGCAGGCTGCCTCGGGCGGTCAGGCGCTCGGCCAGGAGGCGGGTGAACATGGGGGGCATGTGCTGCACGACCACGACGGGGACGGGCAGGTCGCGGGGCAGCCCGGCGAGCACCGTGGTCAGGGCCTCGGGACCTCCCGTGGAGGTGCCGATGGCCAACAGATCGATGCGGTGCACTGCTTGGGCCGCGGTCACGTGAACGGCCGTGGGTGCGTGGCGGGGGGCCCCGAACTGCAGCAGGCGGGGCACCAGTTCGGCGCGCAGACGAGCCACCGCATCGTCGAAATGGACCGCCTGGCCGGGCTTGGTCACGTAGTCGGCGGCGCCCAGGGCGAGGGCGTCGAGGGTGGCCGCCGCACCCCGTTCGGTGAGCGTGCTGACCATGACGACCGGCAGGGCGGCATCCCGCTTGCGGAGCGCCGCCAGGGTGGCCAGGCCGTCCATGACGGGCATCTCGATGTCCAGCGAAACGACGTCGGGCGCGGCTTCGGCCAGCATGTCGAGGGCCTCGGCCCCATTCGTCGCCAGACCGACGATCCAGAGGCGCGGCTCGGCAGCCAGGGCTTCGGTGAGAAGCCGGCGGGCCAGGGCGGCATCGTCGACGATGAGGACCCGAATACGCGGCAGGAGGTCCAGGGCCTTCAGCTTCTCGGCCAGGGCTGCCCGGGTGAACGGCTTCTGCAGCGAACCGGTGGCGGCGCCGCTGGCCATGGTCAGGACGTGACCCGCCCCGGTCAAGACTCGAGGATCATCGGTCAGCAGGTCCGACGACACCAGCACCAACGCTCCCGGCGGGACGGTCTCCGGCAGGGCGGGCATGCAGTCGACCGTGAACCCCAGATCGGTCAGAAAGCCCCGCACGACGGCCCGCACGGTACGGGATTCCTCCACTACCACAGCCCGCATTGGGGAGGGTGGCCGACCAGTCTCTGCGGCGCCATGCTTGGTCATGCGGCGTCTTCCTTCGTTTCCGAGGTGCGCTCCTCACTTGCATACGACCCAAAGTATGCGCTGTTACGGTGCTCCTCGGCGCCTAGGATGCCGCTCGCCTGCCCGGCGCCTGACACTCGCACAGCCTGGTCGTCCACCCTCCTAGAACTTGAAGCGGCTGAAGAGCTGCTGCAGCTCGGGCGACATGCGCGCCAGCTCGGAGGCGGCCTGCTGCACCTGAGCCGCGGCCGATGCGGTGCTCTTGGCGGCGTCTGCCACCCCGGTCACGTTGTGGGTGATCTCGCCCGACCGGTGGGCGGCCTCGTGCACGTGACGGCTCATGTCGCCCGTCGTCACGCTTTGCTGCTCCACCGCGCTGGCGATGACGTTCTGGATGTCGCTGATCTGGTTGATGATGCCGGAGATGCGGGCGATGGCCTCGACGGCGCTGTCGGTGTCGTGCTGGATGGTCTCGATCTTGGCCGCGATATCCTCCGTCGAGCGGCCGGTCTGGCGGGCCAGTTCCTTGATCTCGGTGGCCACCACGGCGAAGCCCTTGCCGGCCTCACCGGCCCGAGCCGCCTCGATGGTGGCGTTGAGGGCCAGCAGATTGGTGCGCTCGGCGATGAGCGTGATGAGACGGATGATCTTGCCAATCTCCAGCGAGCTTGCCCCCAGCTTGGCAATCGTTTGGTTGGTGGTGCCGCTGATCGACACCGCGGTGTTCGCCACCTTGGCCGCCTCGTGAGCGCTGCGGGCGATCTCCTTGATGCTGGCGCCCATCTCTTCCGTGCCCGCCGCCACCGTTTGCAGGTTGCGACTGACCTGGTCGGCCGCACCGGTGACGACGCTGGCCTGGGTGGACGTCTCCTCCGCCGCGGTCGCCATCTGCTGGCTGACCCCCGTCAGGGCCTCGCTCGAGTGGGCCAGGGTGAGGGCGTTCTCGCCGATGGTCTTGATGGCGTCGCTCATGACGCTGACGGCCTTGTCGAGGGCGCGGGCCATCTGGCCCAGCTCGTCCTTGCTCTTGATATCGATACGGTGGCTGAAGTCGCCCCGGGCGAGGGCATTGAGGCTGGCTACGCAACGGTCCAGCGGGGTGGTGATGGAGCGGGCCGTGATGAAGACCAGGCATAGGGAGACGAAGAACGCCAGGCTGGTCAGGATGAGGGCTCGCGTGCGGGCCGCCCGGAAGTCGGTGATGCGCTGCATGAGCAGGGCGTCCAACTCGTTGATGGCCACGTTCCAGAGGGTAAAGCTGGCGTCCCGGGTCCGCTCGGCCTGGGTATTGAACGTCTCTTCGGTGGTGGGCTGACCGCTGGCGGCGCCACTCAACAGCACTTGGAGGCGGCCAGTCTCGTCTTTGTAGGCCTGCAGGGCGCCGGGCAGCGTGCGCTGCAAGGTCGTATTGGGGCCGTTGCTGCTTTGCGTGTTGTCGCGCTGCGAGGTGCTGAGGCTCTGCACCACTCGTTCGACAATGGTCCGATAGACGGCCGCGTCGGCGGCCAGTGAGACCTTCTGGGCCTCCCCCAAGGGGAGATGACGCAGGGCCTCGTCGCCGTTCGACGTCAGCAGGGCCAACTGGTGCTGAGCGTCAGGGAGGGTGCCCATGGTGGCGTCCATCAGATAGTAGCTGTCCAATTCGGGGTCTTGCACGAGGTTCGAGGCTTCCGCGATATGGCCGATCATGGCCCGCACGTCGCCCATCAAGTGTCGGTGCAGGGCGCGAGATTCGTCTTTGGTCTCGTGCTCCAGGTTCTCGTCGACTTTCTCCCACTCGCCCTTGAACTCGTCCAAGTCGAGGTGGGCGTTGTCTTCCGTGCCCTTGAACTGCATCTCGGCGCCCAGGTGGCGTTGGATGGCCTGCGCCGATTCGATCGTCTTCTGCACCTCGGCCGCCTTCGCTTCGATCTGATCGCGCAAGACATGATCGCCGTCGATATACTGCTTGACCAGGCGGGAATGCTGGGGAATCTGCTGCAGGAGCGCCTCCAGCGGCCGTTGATAGGCGTTGCCGTCCAGTTCCACCTGGGTGAACTGGATCTTCTGGTTGAAATCCTGCGTCATCAACGAGAGCAGCACGCCTATCGGCAGAAAGAAGCTCAGGCTGATGATGAGCAGGCGCAGCGACACCCGCAGGCTGGAGAACCACTCCGATACGGCCATTACGACGACTCCTCCACGGCGACTCGCTTGGGGTGTGCCACCCGATCCAGGTCCAGCATCAAGAGCAGACGATCGTCCACCCGACACGCCCCGGAAATGACCTCTCGGGCTCCGCCGGAGAGCGTGTCGGGCGGCTTCTGCGAGGTGGCCGGGTCAACCTCCACGACCTCACCGGCCCGATCCACCACCAGGCTGATCAACTCCCCGGCCAGCACCAGGTGGGTCGTGCCCTGCCCACAGGCCAGGCCCATGCCGCCCTTCAAATCGATGGCAATGACGATGTCGCCTCGCAGGTTGATGAGGCCCCGCACGAGGGCAGGTGCGAGGGGGACGGGCGTGAGTTCGGGCGCCACCACCACCTCCTGGATGCGGTGCACGTCGACGGCGAACCACCAGTCGTCCACGGCAAACGTGCAGCAGATCATGCGATCGGATAGGCCTGGCGCAGCAGCTCCGCGGCATCCAGCAGCTCGACCACCCGGTCGGCCACGACGGCCCGCGCCGTGACGCCCCGCCGAGTGGCCGGGGCCGTCACCTGGGGTTGGTCGTGCACGATGTCGAGCACCTGGTCGACCAGGACCCCCAGGCCCCGCCCCTCGATGGAGCAAATGACGCAGTTCACCTCGTCCCGTTCCGCCCCCCGCAGCACGTGGAGATCGACCAGGGGCAGAATGCCGCGCTGATACTGGACCACGACCTGGCCCCCGGATCGTTCGATACGAGACGATGGAAAGCACTCCAGCCGCACCACCTGGGAAAGCGTCATGACGAAGCGCTCGCCGATCGCGTTGCGCACCATCAGCCAGGCTTCCTGGAGCGGGCGTTCGACCGGCGCGGCGAACGGGGCCGGTCGGGCCGACAGAGCCCGCGCCCGGGTCGCCAGTCCGGGGACGTCCAGGATGAGGACGGGTCGACCGTCCGCGCCGATGGCGGACCCCGCGTACACGGTCACGCTGGCAATCCACGGGTTGAGGGGTTTGACGACGATCTCCTCACGGTCCAAAGCGGCGCTGACCGCCAGGGCAAACACGTGCGTCTCGACTTGCAGCACGATGAGATCGAATCGTGTCGGCAGGGGTTCGGACGACAAGTTGAGCTCCCGCTCCAGACTGACGATGGGAACGAGGGTATCTCTCAACCGATAGACGGGAGCAGCGTGAAACCATTCGACGCCGTGCATGTCGGACGCGCCCACGACCTCTCGCAGGCTGGCCTCCGGCAGGGCAAAACGCTGCCCGCACGCCCGCACCATGAGCGCCGACATGATAGCCAGGGTGAGGGGTAGCGTGATGCGGATGGTCGTCCCCTGCCCGAGGTGCGTGTCGATCTCGACCGTGCCCCCGATCTGGTCGACGTTGGTCTTGACGACGTCCATGCCGACGCCCCGGCCAGACACCTCGGTGATCTGGGGGGCGGTGGAGAAGCCCGGCATCATGATGAGGTTCACGGCTTGTTTCTGCGACAAGGCGGCGGCCTGCTCTGCCGTCAGGAGGCCACGTTCGGCGGCTTTCTGGCGCACCCGTTCGACATCGACGCCGCGGCCGTCGTCGGCCACGTCGACATGGACGCGACCGGCCTGGTGCCACGCTCGCACCTGAAGCTGCCCGGCCTCGGGCTTGCCCAGTTTCTTGCGCTCCGCAGGCGGTTCGATACCGTGGTCGATGGCATTGCGAACCATGTGCATGAGCGGATCCTTGATGGCTTCGATCAAGGCCCGGTCCAGCTCCGTATCCTGGCCCTCGAGGCTGAGACGGACCTGCTTTTGGGTGGTGGCGGCCACGTCACGCACGACCCGGGGCAGCTTGCCCCATAGCGTGGCCAGGGGTTGCAGACGGGTCTGCAGGACGGCGTCCTGCAGTTCGCCGGTCAGCCGGCTGAAGCGCTGTGCGAGGGAGAGCAGGTCGTCGCGCCCCTGCGTCGCCTGCACCCACTGATGGCGGGTCAGCACCAGTTCGCCCACCACCGTCATGAGGCGATCAAGCACGTTGACGTCGACTCGCAAGCCCGTATCGACCGGATCATGGCGGGGGGCAGCAGGCTGCGGTGCGACGGTGGAGGCGGCGGGTCCAGCCGTCAATTCGGTGAGCTTCTGGACGAGGTCGGTGTGCGGTGCGGAACCTTCATCGCCCTGCGACTCGATACGCTGCAGGACGCTGCGAGTTCGGTCGACCAGGGCGAGGAGCACGGAGGCGATGGAAGAATCGAACGTGCGCGAGCCGTCCCGGAGGCGTCCCAGCAGCGTTTCGCCCGAGTGGGTGACGGCCTGCAGGAAGGGAAAGCCCAGGAAACCGCAGCTTCCCTTGAGAGTGTGGCAGGCGCGGAAGATGCGGGCGATGCGGTCACCATCGGCGGGTGACTGTTCCAGAGCGACGAGGTCTTGTTCGACATGCGCCAGGGCTTCCCGGCTTTCGACCAGGAAGTCTTCGAGCAGCTCGGGGGCCACGGCGGGTCTCGGGGGAGCCGGCTTTTCAGTGGGCTGGTCGGACGGCTTTTCGGTCGGTGTCTGGAAGGCAGCCAGGAGCCCGCTGATGTCGTCCTCCCCTTCCCGACCGCTGGTGGCGAGTCGTTGCAGCATGCTGCGCAGGGCGGGCATGGTGGCAGCGACATCGTCTCTGTTGGAGAGGGGCCGAGGTGCATCCCGATACGGCAAAAGGAAGGCTTCGACAGCGCCCGCCAGGGCCTCGATGCGGGGGAAGGCAAAGAACTGGCAGGTGGCCCGAATGGAATGGAACGATCGATACAGGCCGCCCAGCGAGGTCTTGTG
>DASYBA010000138.1:0-10605 GCA_036501005.1 Candidatus Xenobia bacterium
ATGGCCGACACCACGTAGCGCATCGGGTCCTTGAACTTGGTGCCGAGGGATGTGGTGAACTGCGGCGAGCTGAACATCGTGCGCAGCACCGCAGCGATATCTCCATCGGTGTGCTGGAAGGTGCGCGCCATGGCCGCCACGAGCTGCGGCGGCGGGTCATCGGCGACGAAGTAGGTTGCGAGCTCGCGGGAGACAAATCTCGCACACGCGCTCTGGCGTACGATGAGGGTGACCGCATTCCTGACCTCATCGAAGCCAGCACCCCTGACCGTATGACCGAGCAGCGTCACCTGCCCGAAGTCGTGCCGCGCCGGATTGAACTCGAAGCCATCCTCGCGCACGTCACGTAGATACAGTCCGCGCAGCTGTGGTGGCAGCCGCGGCGCACGCGCAAAGTTCACGCCGATGCCGGTAAAGACGCGCGCCAGCTGCTGCACGTCCTGCTGCGTGTAGCCGCTGCCCACCCCCAGGGTGTGCAGCTCCATCAGCTCCCGAGCGTAGTTCTCGTTGAGACCGCTGGCCTTGCGTTTGCCGGCTGGCATGGGCGCATTCGGATCGGGGTTCCTGGTCGATACGAAGTTGTCCAGGTAGACCATCATGGCAGGGCTGTGCGCCACCGCTTCCAACAGGTCTTTGAACTTGCCCAGCGTGTGGGGCCGGATGACGTTCTGATCGTAGTCGGTCAGGAGATAGCGATCCAGCCCCTTGACCCAGTTGACGTTGAAATGATTTTCCCAGAAGTCGGCCATGACTTCCTGCAACTGGTGTTCGCTCTCCGTGGCCAGCACCAGCTTCTGGTCGCCCAACTCCACCAGGATGTCTCGAGGGCCCCCCATGATCTCGGCGTTGTTGACCTGGATGCCGCTGGCTTCCAGCTTTTTGAGCTGGCCGGGTTGCGGAAAGGCCGCCATCAACTGGACCGGTTCCATGTGCAACGATTTGAGCTGGGTCAACCGCTGCTCCGCGGTGCTATCGTTGATCTGGTCGGGGTAGAGCTGGGTGTGGAACCAGCGATCGCGTCCCATGGCCATCACCCGGTCGAGGTCAGTGGGGCGAGGTCCGAAGGCGAATCGATTGAGGAGATGTAGCGTTTTCTGTCTATCGCTCAGAGCTGACGGGGCAGGACGCGGCGCCGCCACGGCCGTGTGTGGCACCGCCATCCACCATAGCGAGGCCACCGTGGCGGCTACGCCGAACAACCCCGATAGTCCTCGCAAACGTCGCTGCATCATCGGCTCCTTGGCATTTGATGTCGGTATGACCCATCCCCTCCTGGATTGTTTCGCTACCGGCGCGAGCAATCCGGCGGACCCAGGCCCTCCAGGTCTCTCTAACCCAGAACGGCGATCAGCGGGACACCGCGGCCACAATGGCGGCGGCGTTGGGCGTGGCATCGCACAGGTGGCGGAACTGGTCGGGCGGCAGCACCTTGTCGACCAGGGCGATGGCCGTCACGGGGTACCACAACTGATGCTGCACTTCCTGGAACTGCACCGTAGTGCCGTCGGCCGGCTGGCGGGTGGACTTGTCCGATACCTGGGTGATGGGCTGTTCGAAGAAATAGAAGCGAATGGGTCGACTGGCCCAACCCAGATGCATCCAGACCCGTGTCTTGGTTTTATCGAATCCAACCGGCACCATCTGGCGGAGGTCGCTGCCGATATCGATGTCGGTATCCAACTGTCGGCTCCAGATCAGGAAGCGGGATGCATCGACTTCGGGGCCTTCTCCCGATCCGACCGGCAGTGCCGTCTCGGTGGAGAGGCCGAGTTCCTGGCATGTGACGACGTGAGCCCCATAGAAGAGCGATTCTATGAACATCAGCTCTTCGCCGACGTGCTGTTCCACGCTTCTGCCTTGCGGGTCCAGGCGGCGCATGGCGCTCATGCCGGCAGCCCCGAAAAGCGAATCCAATAGAAGGCGGAGGAATCGATAGCCGACCGCCAGCCGGAGGTAGAAGGAGGCGGTCGGTTCCACCGAGATGGCGGGCTCGATCACGATAGAGGCGGGTCCATGGGGTGTCGCCGGCGTCGCATGCGTGTCGGGCACCCGCCCAGGGGCCTCTCGCGCCAGCCACAACTGCTCCTTGAACACCTCGTGAAGCTGGCGGCGGTAGCTGTCGGCCTGGTGCAACTGGTGCGCTTCCGGCATGCGTTCAGGAGAGACCAGCGCTTCGAGGGCCCAGTTGACGTAGTCGTACCAGCAGGCGTTCGCATCGGGGGTGAGAACCGTGCGGGCGGCTCGCATCTCTCGCATCAGCTCGTCGAGGAGTTGCGGCAGTTCGACCCCGGGCCGGTCGCCCAGCAACCGCCTGGCCAGAAAATCCGCATGCCGAGAACGGGGCGGGAGAATGCTGGCCGTCACTTTCTCGGCATCGAGATGGCCTTCGTCGAGACGGGTAAACAGTGAACCCAGGTCGGGCTGGTAGGAGGGCGCCGGGCCGGCCAGCCCGTGGATGAGCGCCAGACAGGCCTCGTAACTGTCCCGCACCCCCGTCGTGTTGGCCATCATGCGCACCAGGGCGTGCACCGCTTGCGACCCCGACAGAGGCGACTCGAGCATGCGATCCTGCTTGTAGGTGGCCTCGAGCTCGCGGGTACGGGTAAAGAACTCGACCGGCTTGTTCGATTCTTCGGAGATGCGGCCCATGATGGTGGTCAACAGCCGCTGCGGCGGGGCCTCGCCGTCCACCCCCCCGAGCAGCGAGGCGCCGAAGACCACTTCGGGAATATTGCCCATCTCGCTGTACGGCTGGTTGGCCAGAATACGGGTCAACGACTTGACCAGGTGGGCCTTGCCGGGAAAGTCGCCAAACCCGGCCTGGGCAGCCATTTCCACCGCCGCCAGCAGGCCTTCGTTGAAGGCGTGGGCCTTGCAGCTCAGGATGGAGGTCGACAGAAACGACAGGGGTGGGAGCCGCGACAGCAAAGGCTGGTCGGCTCGGGGCTCGTCGGGCATGTGCAGGCCCACCACCTGGCTGCTCAAGTCCACCGCCACCTGCCAGCCTCCGACTTCGAAGTCGCGACTGCGATGTACGGCAGTGCGGAGGTGCTTTTCCATCAGGTGGGTCTCGACCCGCAGCACTTTGACGCCCGTCTCCCCCTCGGCCGGTCGGGGAGTGTTACTGTCGGCCCGCCCCTCCCTCGGGGCGTGGACAAAAGGGTCGGATGGCGTCCCGGTTCTCTTCGAGTCTACGCCCAGGGTGAAGACGAACTCGACGTTGCCTAACCGCACTCGGTCGCCTTCGTGCAACGGCGTGGGCTGGTTGGGGGCCAGCGGGTTGTTATTCAGGTAGGACCCGTTGGCCGAGCCCAGGTCTTCAGCCAGGTACGTACCGTCCTGCACCAACACCCTCGCGTGCCGGCGGGAGCAGAAGAAGTCGTCGTCCATGGCCGTGCAGTCGATGTCGGGCTCAATGCCCTCGGTGGGGCTGCGGCGGCCCATGGTGTTGATCTGCTTGTCGAGGTTGTAGACCTTGCCGGTTCGAATGGACTTGAGCTTGCCGGTGGGGCGTTCCAACTCCTCCGGCACCTTGTTGGTCGGGGGGGCCTGCAAACTCTTCGACGGGGTGTCGATCTGAGGGGGCGAGATGTTGGTGGGCACGATGGAGACCCGGGGCCGCACCGGATCGGGCAGGTCCAGCACGCGGCCGGGCATGACCGGGGTCGGCGTCGAGGCCGCGGTCGGCTCCGGTTTGGCCGGGGCTGATTCTCGAATGGGGAGCGGGATCATGCGCTGGCGATGACCGCCGGCGGTGGTCTCGACCTTGGCCGGCGGCTCCGGCGTGCCGGGCTTGCGCAGCCAGGCGGGCAGTTCGGCCTTGTTGGCGCTGGGCTCGGCGGAATGGTTCAGACGCGCACCGCAGGCAGCGCAGAACTGGTTGTCACCGGACGACACCGCCCCGCACTCGCACAAGACCCCTTCTGCTCCCACTGCATGCCCACACTGCGGACATTTGGCGGCACCGTCGGGGAGACCGCTCCCGCATTTGGCGCACGTCATCCTAACCGTTCCTCCTTAAAAGCCCACCCCGCCCCGCGGAGTGGCAGCAAGAGAGTTAGCCTTGGCGGGGCCGGTTCCCTGGTCGATCAGGCGGAAAGTCGGATGGAGGTGAGGCCCGCCCGGCCGAAAAAATTGTCGAACAAGCGGTTGATGTACCACATGTAGTCGCCTGGCACCCGCTCCAGCATTTCGTCGAAGGTCAACCCGGTCGCCTCCAACTGCTTCGGATACTTGAGGATGGCATCTTCGAACTGGATGTCCAGCACCTCGGGGTGGAACTGCACCGATACGCTGCTGTCGTTCCATGCCACCGCCTCGACCGGGCACGTCTCGCTGTTGCCCAGGACCACCGCCCCATGGTTGACCGAAACGACGTGATCCCGGTGGTGCTGGTAGATCTGGAAACGGTCGGGTATGCCATCGAAGAGCCAATGCCGGCGGCCTGCCTCGGTCAGGTCGACGTCCTGCACCCCGAAGACCAGGTGGCGCTGTTCGACCGGGTTGTCTTCCATCTTGGCCCGCAACTGATGGCCCAGACAGATGCCCATGAAGGGAATGTTCTCTCGACTCAACTCGGCGAGAAAGTCGGCTTCCGGCAAGAGGAAGTCATATTCGAAGTCTGGCTCGCGCAGGCGGCAGACGCTGGGCGGGCCGCCCAGGGCAATGACGGCGTCGCCTTGCTGGAGCTTGGGATACTCGGGCGTGTCGTAGGCTTCGATGAACTGGAACGGAATGCGGCGGGTCTCGATGTGCCAGGTGATTCCCACCACGTTGCCGTTCTTCCACTGGCGGATGACGTAAAGCATGGGCGTGTTGTGTTGGATCCTCGTTCCGCGGTTCCTTCATTATACTCCCAGTGGACCCCTACCATGTTAACGGAGTTTGTCATTTTTCTGGCCGCGCCCGCCGCAAAAGCGCCGTGAGAACCCGCAGCTCGGCTGCCTCGTCCCCTTGGTCCCAGGCCCGCCGCAGGCTGCTGAACAGCATGGAGACCAGCAGGGGAACGAGAGCGGGATCGCGATCCAGACGGCGGGCCGCTTCCCGCCAGACCTTGTGGTCGGCGTTGAGGAGGATGCCCGTCTCGACCTGGCACAGCGCGCTGCCCAGGCCCGATGCCCAGGTCATGCTGGCCAAGTCAGCCTCCGCGATCACGACCCCAGCGTCTCGGGTGGCGGCCAGCAGCTCTCGGCGCAGCACGACCATGAGCCGCTCCGACGGGCTGGCCGAGAGGTCGGCCTCGCTGACCTCGACGGTGCTGCCGAAAATGGTCTCGTAGAAGCTTCTGGGCACCGTCTCACCGACCGCGGCCGGCGGGTAGGGCACGCACGGCGGATCGGCCCCTTCCGGCATCACGGGCAAAGCACCACCGCTGGCTCGTGCTTCGCTGGCCAGCATGAGCAGGTTGGCCAGGCCGCCCCCCATCAGGGGCAGAAACTTCACCCGCAGGAGAGGGTCGTGCATGGTCTGGCGCTGCAGGCGGTCGGCCAGCGCATCCTTGAAGGCGACGAGAAAGGCCAGCATCAGATCCCGCATGCGGGGAAAATCGGGGTCTCTCGGGCCATCTCTCATGACCCCGGCCAGCCTTTCGAAAATGGCGGTCACCGCAGCCCTCACCACCTGCCACTCGGGTGCCCCCCACGCCGCCGTGTGCTGCGCGCTCTCGATCCAACCGCCGACCGGCACGCCAAGAAGCTGGAGTCGCTCCGGCGGCCCGTCGGGCACCCGAATCTCCACGTCCTGGCTGCAGGTCGACAGCTCGAGCTGGCCCTTCATGAGGGCGTGCTCGAGGGTGTACCGCACGAAGACCACGGGCCGGGGCTCGGGGACGACCATCGGCGGGGGTTCGGCGGCGACGGATTCGACGGCGGCGGGTTCGGCCGGCTCTGGCTCAACGGTGGGCTCTGGCGCAGCCTCGGCTGCTGGGGGTTCTTCGTCGAGCAGCAGGTCGTCGGGCAGGACAATGGGCGTTGGAACGGGCCGGGGCCTCGGGCTCACAACGGGTTCCTCGACGGGCTCGCCGAGGTCCACATACTCAAAGGGAGGCACGTCCGGTTCGCGGGGTCGAATGGAAAATCCCGGCAGTTGCGACTGGGCCTGGCGCTCGGTCCAGCATGGGGCGTGCAGGGTGGCATGGATGAGCGCGCCACTGCCGAACACCTGTCGCAGCAGGCGTGCGGTGGACGGACTGGCCTCCAAGGCGTGATCCCCTGGCTGCCGGCCGCCGCCATAACTGACCACTATCGGGTGAGAAGCTGCCCGCCAGGCCTCCAGGTCGGCCATGGTGACGCCTGCCCCCGCTCGGGTCGTGAGCCACGGCGTGAACCATTCTCTTTCACCCCACATGGCCCGGCTTTGAATGGGGATGCCCTCCATGCGCAGCAGGCAAGACGACCACCAGGCTGCCAGATGCTCTCGGGCGCGAGCTTGCACGCTCGCGTCAGACAGACATTCGAACACCTTCTGGTACACGCTCGAGGCCTGCTGTTCCAAGACCTGCAGGGCTCTCTTCACCGCCTGATGCGGCTCTTCCATCTCCAGGCACTGGGTTTCGATACGCAAGGACCAGCCGTTCAAATGGAGTCGGAAGGCCCGTCGCTTGCTTTTTCCGTCCCGCACATAGACACTGCAGGCCCCCGTCGGCCAGGCGTTCTCGGCGCCCACCTTGAAACGGCGGTCGTACGCCACGACCTCCGTCTTGTAAATCCAGTCTGGGGGCTTCTCCATGGCCGACATGTCGGCCTCGAGACGCTGATTCGGCGACACGATGGCGGGTACCAGCTTGTCCATGTTCAGGACCTTTTCGAAGAGCTGCCGCAACGCTCTCTCTTCCAGCTCCGAGGGCTGCAGGATGAGCCAGTCGGGAAGCTGGGCGTATCGGAGGGGTTTCGATATCGTCCCCACAAAGCCGTCACGACGAAAGTAGGTGCTGATTTCTCGCAGCGATCGCATGCGGCCCTGGCGATCGCGAAAGAGCTTCATGGTGAGGAAGGGCAGGAGCTCGGGAGCCACGTCCTCGTCGGCGGCGAGCAACAAGGGGGGAGGAATCCATTCGGCCAGGAGCGACATCAGGAAGGTATAGACGGAAGCCCCGTGATAAGGAGGCACGTGGCGGCTGCACAGATGGTTGGCGAAGTCTACGATCTGCTTCTGGAGCTCGCCCAGGCACTCATGCCAGGCGCCGTCTTCGACGATGTCGGATTGCGAGACGTTCTTGAGCAACCCGGAGTGATCGAACATGATGACCACCGGGGGCTGGATGCTCTCTTCGACCCGAGCCGCCAGCCGGACGCCGTAGCGGTAAAAGTGAAGCCGGGTTCGGTCGAGAGCGGCATAGGGCAGTCCGATACATCCATGCATGGCGTCCGTCTTGAACGTCCAGGCCGGCCACGGCGTGGCGCTGGCCAGTTGTTTGGACAGGTTGACCAGGTCGCCATTGATCTCGAGTCGGATGGGCAGGGCCTGGCAGTTCTCGCGCAGCAGCTCCGCTTCGGTGGACGTGCCCAGCCGGCGGAGCTCGAAGACGTGCTGCGCGCCCGGCGAGACGGGCCGCACCGCCCCCTCCTCCCGATTGTGTCGAATCCACTGGAACCCTCCGCAGGCCAGCCGCACCAGCACTGGGTCGAGCGCCTGGCTGGAGAGGAGGCCCAGCGCCATCTCGCGTAACCGGTCCCGGTCACGCCGCCGCTGCGATTCGAAAACGTGGTCGAAGAGCTCGTTGAGCTCTTCCTTGGCGTAGCCGGGACCGTCGAAGCACAGCAGCAGACGATAGCCGGGAGCGATCCCACCGCCTTCGGGGAGGTCTCCGGTCCAGGCGCCGGACACGGTGGCCTCGATGAAGGTCGCACCCGAAGCCACGATGGCCTGCACGATCTGCAGAATGTAGCCGCGGGGATCGGGTAGCTGGAAGCGAGCCAGTTTGTCTCGGGCTTTATCGACCGCGACCGTGAATTCCCCTTCGGAATCCAGGACTGCGCCCTCCAGGATCTCCTTCGGCAGCTCGCTCATGCTCGCTTGGGGGTCGTCAGCCAGCGTCGCGAGAGAGCGACCAGCCAGCCTTCCTCCAGGCGAGGGCGAGAAGCCAGGCAGCGGGCCAGCCAACGGGCCTCCAGCCCGGCCGGCATCGGGCCTTGCAGCATGACGATCTTGGCGATGGCATAGGCTCCCAGCAGAGGGGCCTGGCGACTGTGTTCCATCACCTGCTGGACCAACGGGTGGGCGCGATTGAGCAGCAGTCGGCTCCCGGCCAGCCAGCGCCACCAGGCGGCCCGCCGATGCAGGCGTATCGGTTCGGTGACGTCGTGCTGGATGAGGCACGGCATGCCGGCCACGGCGCTTCCCTCATACTCGAAGTCGCACAGGACCATGTCTCGCAAGCCGACCCGCCCATCGTGGAGCAGAGCCGATACCATGGGCGTCAAGCGGCCCAGATCCGCCTGCAGCTCGGAGGCAGGCGCGGGTACAGGCGCCGCGACCACCTGCGATGCCCGCTGCGGTACGTAACCGGTGATGGCGGCCAGGGCGTCTGCCACCGGACCTTCGCCCGCCCGGGCGCGCAGCACGGGAACCTCGACCTGCCACAGCACCTCGGTGACGTGGTTGGGGCGGTCTTCCAGGTAGAGGTTGCGCTCCTGTCCGGCGGCCTGGCGGACCTGGTTGATGCTGAGGGGCGGGCCGTGCAGAGCGGGGAAGAGCGGCACGTCCAACAGCGCCTTGGGCAGGCTGCGGCGCCACGAGGTCAGGAAGGGAATGGCTTCGGTGAAGAGGGCTTCCAAGGCCGGATCGTCCCCGCTCTCGATATGCGTTTTCACTCTGGCCATGAACGCCTGGGGAAACTGCTCTTTGGCCACCTGGTCCATGATGCGGATGGCCTTGGTGAAGTTCTGGTCCATGAGCACGTTGTCGCGAGTCAGGGTGTGTTCGAGATAGCGGGACTTGATGCGAAACGACAGGCCCGGCCGGAAGGTCCGTTGACCCTCCATGAGGGTGAGGCCACGGTTGTACAGGCCGAAAGGTTCAGGCGTGGTGGGGCTCAAGCCCACCACCACCTCGGTGCCGGGTTGCTGATGACGCACCACCAGGCTGGCTGGCAGGGTCAGCTCCTCGTTGATGCGCTGCCCGTTGAACTGAATGGGCACGTCGGAATACCGGCACCAGTATCGAACGCTGGCCACCGAGCGGGTGACGAAATCGTCGAAGTCGGTGGTCGGCAGCGCTTTGTAGATTCGTATACGGGTGCCTTCGAACGGGTTTTCCAGGCGCAGGCACTGGTAGTTGGGCGAACCGTCGAACACGATGCGCCACGACTCGCCATCTCGACCGGTATCGACGACCACCAGCTCCGGCTGGATGGCGAAGACCGATACGAAGCCGATGCCGAACTTGCCGATCTTGGTAAAGTCGTCTTCCTTGCTGGAGGCAAATAGCCGCGTCAACTCGTGGGTGATGGTGTGGCGGTTCATGCCCTCGCCCCAATCCGTCACTGCGATGATCACGCCGGGCGGATCGTCACGCCGGGTGACCGAGACCTCGACCATGCTGGCACCGGCGTCCAACGCATTCTGGATCAGCTCTCGATAGAACGTGAGCGGATCGCTGAACTGGGCGATGAGGTTCTCGAGGATTTCTTCGACCATGGGAGTGCCATCCGTCGCTGGGTATGAGAGCATGAAGCGACCGGGCTTCGGTCGGGTTCCCCGCATCTTACGCCGGCGCGGCCGGGGAGTTCCTCTGCAGGGGCCCGAATGCTTACCGCGTGTTCGGCAGATGGAGTGCCATGCTGGCAGCCGTCTGGGCCCTCGCCGGGACAGCGGCCTGGGCCGGCCCTGACGTAGCCCGCATGAAGGCGCTGGAAGCGGCCTTTGACGTGCGGGTGGCCCGGCACCCCGAGGTGGCCGCCGAATGGCTGCATCGGGCCCGGGTGCGCATCGCCCTGGGCGAGTACGATGGCGCGGTGGCCGACTGCCATCAGGCGCTGCATCTGTCGCCCAGGAGCGCGGACGAGTGGAGCTGCCTGGCCGACGCCCACGGCCGCGGTGGCCACCGTCAGGCGGCTCTGGCCGATTGCAACCACGCGCTGTCGCTGGCACCGGCGCGGCCCGATCTGTGGAACCAGCGGGCGCAGATCTACATGTCGCTGGGGCAGTGGCGGGAAGTGCTCAAAGACGAGGACCGCGCCCTGCGTCTGCAACCCAGCATGAATGAGGGCTGGCGGACGCGAGCCGAGGCCGCCCACCGCATGGGGCAGGTAGGACGGGCCTTGAGCGATTTCGGCGAGGCGCTCCGGATCGATCCTCACGACGTCGATGCGCGGGTGGGACGCGGCCAGGTATACCAGGATCTGGGGCAGGCGAACCAGGCCATCGACGACTACAGCCGGGCCATCGAGGTGCGCCCCAATGCCGTGGCGTACGACGACCGCGCCAACGTCTATGTCAGCCTGCGGCAGAACGAGAAGGCCATGAAAGACTACCAGGCCGCCATGCAGCTTGCGCCCCAGGATGCTCGGCCGTGGTATAACCGGGGCAACCTGTACCTGTCCATGGAAGACTACGATCGGGCCATTGCCGACTACTCGCACGCGCTGGATCTGGACCCACACGATGC
>DASYBA010000139.1:0-29463 GCA_036501005.1 Candidatus Xenobia bacterium
CCTTGCTCGCCCCCCTCTTTCTGGAGATCTTCCAGCTTGGGAATGACCACCGTCACCAACTGCATGATGATGGAGGCGTTGATGTATGGGGTTATGCCCATGGCGCCTATCGAAAACTTGTTCAGGGCGCCGCCCGTGAACATGCCCAGAAATTCACCCAGGGCGCCGGCGTTCTGCGCCAGCATCTTGGCCCACGCGTCGGAATTGATGCCGGGCACCGGGATGTGGACACACAACACGAAGATCATGAAGTAGAACGCCACGTTGAGGAGGCGCTCCCGCAGGTCCTTGACCTGCAGCGACCCCATGATCTGCTCGAGACCCACCTTAGATCACCTCAGCCTTGCCACCCGCCGCTTCAATCGACTGCGTCGCCGAGGCGGAGAACGCATGCGCCTGCACGGTCAGCTTCTTGGTCAACTGGCCCGCGCCCAGCACCTTGACGGGCGCATCCAGGCGGCGCACCAGGCCCGCACTCTGCATGACTTCGAGGGTCACCGTCGTGCCGGCGTCAAAGCCTTCGAGATGTTCGAGATTGACGAGGCTGTAGGCCACCTTGTTCAGGGACTTGAAGCCCTTGTACTTCGGCAAGCGCCGATACCAGGGCGTCTGGCCACCTTCGAAGCCAGGCTTCTTGTTGCCGCCGGAGCGGGCTTTCTGGCCTTTGCAGCCTTTGCCCGAATAGGTCCCGTGGCAGCCGTGGCCGCGGCCGACCCGCTTGCGCTTGTGCTTGCTGCCGGGGGACGGACTCAAACTGGTCAAATCCATGGTCAAAGCTCCTACTGGAAGATCTCTTCCACGCTCTTGCCCCGCAGGGCAGCCACGTCGGAAGCCCGTTTCAGCGACTTCAGCGCCTTCACGGTAGCATACACGATGTTGATGGGGTTGTCGGAACCCAGCGACTTGGTCAGGATGTCCTTGATGCCGGCTGCTTCGACGACCGCTCGCACGGCCCCGCCGGCGATGACGCCGGTGCCCGCCGAGGCGGGCTTGAGCAGCACTCGGGCGCTGCCGAACTTGATGTTGATCTCGTGCGGGATGCTGTTCCCCACTAGCGGCACGGGGAACAGGTTTTTCTTGGCATCTTCCATGCCTTTGCGAATGGCTTCCGGCACCTCGGTGGCCTTGCCCAGCCCGCAGCCGACGTAGCCGTGCCCGTTGCCCACCACGACAAGCGCCGCGAAGCTGAACCGCTTGCCGCCCTTGACGACTTTGGCCACGCGATTGACCCGCACGACCGTCTCCTGCTGGAGGCCCTCCAACACCGATGCTTCCACTCTAGGCATGCTTCTCTCCTAAACCGTTAGACCCTGGGCCCGCACGCCGTCTGCGACCGCGGCGACTCGCCCATGATATTTGTACCCTGCCCGGTCGAACACGACGGCTTCGACGCCCTTGGCCTTGGCCCGTTGCGCCACCAGCTCGCCGACCTGCTTGGCCCGCTGCACGAAGGTGGCCTTATCGCCCGTCTTCAGCTCCTTGTCGAGGGTGCTGGCGGCCGCGACGGTCGTGCCCTCCTCGTCATCGATGAGCTGGGCATAGATGTGCTTGAGGCTGCGGAACACGGCCAGGCGAGGCCGCTGGGTCGTGCCCGACAGGGAACGGCGGATTTTGCGATGGCGACGAGCGCGCACGCTGGCTGCATCAGGCTTGTGAATCATGACGAACTCCTACTTACCGGTCTTTCCGGCCTTGCCCATCTTGCGCTGGATGACTTCTTCGCGATACTTGATGCCCTTGCCCTTGTAAGGCTCCGGCGCCCGGATCGCCCGCAGCTCCGCACACACCTGGCCGACCTGCTCCTTGTCGATGCCCTTGACCACCAGGGTAAAACCGGCGCCACGCACCTGCTCGACGCCGAACTCGATGCCCTTGGGCGGCTCCCGATGCACGGGATGGGAATAACCGATGTTGATCAGCAGTGCGCTGCCCTGAAGAGCGGCCTTGTAGCCGACCCCGACGATGTCGAGATAGCGAACGTAGCCGTCAGTGACGCCTTTGACCATGTTCGCCACCAGCGTTCGGGTCAAGCCGTGCAAAGCTTTGTGCTCGTTGGAGTCGGACGGCCGCGTGCAGACGACCTGCGCCGGCGTGGCCTCGACCTTGATGGCCTTGTGCAACTGCCGGGCGAGCTCTCCCTTGGGACCCTTGACCTTGATATGGTTTTCGCCGTCGATGTTTACCGTGACTCCCTTGGGGAGCGCGACGGGCTGTTTTCCGATTCTCGACACGATAGACCCCCTACCACACGTACGCCAGCAGCTCGCCGCCGACGCCCATTTCCTTGGCCCGCTTGCCGGTCACGATGCCACGCGGGGTAGAGACCACGACCACGCCGAGGCCTCCGAAGATGCGGGGCACCCGATCCTTGGAGGTGTACACCCGCAGGCCCGGGCGGCTGATCCGCTTGAGACCGCCGATGACACGCTCCCGATTCGGGCCGTATTTGAGGAAGAGCCGAATGACGCCCTGGGCGCCGGTGTGAATGACCTGGAAGTCCTTCACGAAGCCTTCCTTCTTGAGAACTCTCGCAATTTGCTCCTTGACCTTGCTGGCAGGCACGTCGACCTGCTCGTGAAAGGCCGTGTTGGCGTTGCGAATTCGAGTGAGCATATCTGCAATTGGGTCTGTCATATACCTCTCCTACCAGCTCGACTTCACGACGCCGGGAATCTCGCCCTTGTGGGCCAGGTTGCGAAAACAGATACGGCACAAGGCGAACTTGCGCACGTAGGCCCGAGGCCGACCGCAGCAGCGGCAGCGGTTGCGGGTGCGCACGCTGACGATGGTGCCGTCGTTGCGCTTCTTGGCAAACTTGGGCTTGTGCATGCTCCGCTGACGCGGCGCCAGGTTTTCCTTGGCCATCTTTGCGGTGGTAGCCATGATATCTCCTAACTAGTGGCCGCGCCGGCCTCTTTGAGGGGCGCTCCCAGCAATCGCAGGAAGTGCAACGCCTCTTCGTCGGTTCGAGCGGTGGTCACGATGATGATGTCCATGCCTCGAACCTTGTCGACCTTGTCATATTCAATCTCGGGAAAGATGGTCTGTTCCTTGAGACCGAACGAATAGTTGCCTCGGCCGTCGAACGACTTGTTGGGCAGCCCGCGGAAATCTCGAATGCGGGGCAGCACCACGTTGAACAGCTTGTCGAGGAAGTAGAACATGCGGTCGCCTCGCAGCGTCACCTTGGCGCCGATGTTGACCCCGGCCCGCAGCTTGAAGGCGGCGATGGACTTCTTGGCCTTGGTCACGACCGGCTTCTGACCAGTGATGGCGACCAGGTCGGACACCGCCGCGTCGAGCACCTTCGGATTTCCGATCGCCTCGCCGACGCCCATGTTAAGCACGACCTTCTCCAGGCGGGGCACCATCATGACGTTCTTGTATTTGAAGTGATCGCGCATCTTGGGCACGATCTCCTCGCGATACTTGATCTTGAGGCGGGCCGGCTGCTTCGGTGCGCCCGCTTCTTCCGGGCCGTCTTCAACTTCGGCCTTGGTGTCCTTGCCGCCTCGGGCCGGCTTGCTGCCGCCCTTGGCCGGAGCCTTGCCGCTCTGTTTTCCCGCTGCCATGGTCAGATCTCCTCGTTGCAGTGCTTGCACACTCGTACAAACACGGTCTTCTTGTCCACCTCGGTGGCCTTCTTCCCGATGCGGGTCGGCTTACCGCACTTAGGGCAGATCAGTTGGACCTTGCTGGCCTCCAGCGCCAGCGGCTTCTCCATGATGCCGCCGTTGTGCTGGCCCGGACGAGGCTTGGTGTGGCGCTTGGCCAGATTGATGTTCTCGACCACCACCCGGCCCTTCTCGCGCAGGACCTCGATGACCTTGCCCTTCTTGTCCTTGTCCTTGCCAGACAGCACGACGACCTGGTCATTCTTCTTGACGTGGACCTGGCGCTTCTGTCGCTCTTCGATATTGGGTCTAGCCACGATTACAGCCTCCTACAGGACTTCCGGCGCCAGCGAGATGATCTTGGTGAAGTTCTTCTCACGCAACTCTCGGGCCACCGGGCCAAAAATGCGGCTGCCGCGGGGGCTCTGATCGTCCTTGATGACGACTGCCGCGTTCTCATCGAAACGGATATAGGATCCATCGGGCCGGCGGAACTTGCGCTTCACCCGCACCACGACTGCCTTGACCACGTCGCCCTTCTTGACCGGGGCGCCGGGGGTGGCTTGCTTCACCGACGCCGTGATGACGTCGCCGATGCTGGCGTACTGGTGGTGGAACCCGCCGTGCACCCGAATGCACATGAGGACCCGAGCACCGCTGTTGTCGGCCACCCGCAAAAGACTCTGTTGTTGGATCATGTCGGTGCTCTCCTACTTCGCCCGCTGCAGGACCTCGACCACCCGCCACCGCTTCTCGCGGCTGAGGGGACGAGTCTCCATGATCTTGACGGTATCGCCGACATGACTGTCGTTCTTCTCGTCATGGGCCTTGATGCGGGTGGTGCGCTTGATGCGCTTCTTGTAGATGGGGTGGGCAAACTGCCGTACCACCGTGACCACCACGGTCTTCTCCATCTTGTCGCTCACCACGGTGCCGACGATGGTCTTACGAACGCCACGTTCTTCCATGTTGTACTCCTCGTCAAGCCTTGCGGCTGAGCTCTTTCTCCCGCATGATGGTGCGAAGGCGGGCGATGGCCCGGCGGGTTTCCTGTATCTTGGCGTTGTTCTTGTTCTGACCCACCGCCAGTTGGAAGCGCAGGTTGAACAGCTCTTCCTTGCGATCCTGGAGAGACTTGAGCAGCTCCTCCGGGGTCGACTCCCGCATCTTCTCTCGACCCTGCTTAACCTTCATGGTCATCACCTCCAGCGGCGTGGGCCGTCGCGGTCTCCCGCGACACCACCCGGGTCTTCATCGGCAGCTTGAACTGGGCCAGGCGCAAGGCCTCCTTGGCGGTCAGTTCCTCGACCCCGGCCACCTCGAAGATGACTCGGCCGGGGCGCACCACCGCCACCCAGTACTCCGGAGCGCCCTTGCCGCTGCCCATGCGGGTTTCGGCTGGCTTCTTCGTCACCGACTTGTCGGGGAAGATGCGAATCCACACCTTGCCGCCTCGCTTGATGTGACGGGTCATGGCCACACGAGCGGCCTCGATCTGTCGATCGGTCACCCAGTGGGGCTCCATGGCCTGCAGGCCGAATTCGCCGAAGTTCAGGGCGTTGCCGCGACTGGCACTGCCCGTCATGCGGCCCCGGTGCATCTTTCTGTATTTGACCCGTTTGGGCATCAACATGTCAGGTTTACTCCCTCAGATAAGGTCTTCCCGGGCACCTGGCTCTTTGCCGCCCGGCCAAACCTCGCCTCGATACAGCCAGACCTTGACGCCGATGCGTCCGTAGGTCGTGTATGCCTCGGCGATGGCAAAATCGATGTCGGCCCGCAGGGTGTGAAGGGGCACCTTGCCGTCGAAGGTGCGTTCACGGCGGGCAATTTCAGCGCCGGCCAATCGACCGCTGCACTGGATTTTAATGCCTTTGGCGCCTTTGTCAATGGAACGGCGGGCGGCCTGCTTCATGGCTCGCCGGAACGCGATACGCTTTTCCAACTGCTCCACGATGTTTTCGGCCACCAGGCGGGCATCCAGCTCGGGCCGCTTGATCTCATGCACCGTCACCTTGACGTCCTTGTTGGTCAGGTGGAGCAGGTCCTTGCGAACCTCCTCGATACCCTTCCCCTTGCTGCCGATGACGATGCCCGGCTTGGACGTGTTGATGATGACGTTGATCTTGTCGGCCCGCTCGATCTCGATACGGGACAACCCGGCATGCTTGAGCTTCTTGCGCAGCATGGTGCGGATCGCCACGTCTTCGTGCAGCCAGTCCTTGTATTGCTTTTCCTGGTACCAGCGGGAATCCCAGGTTCGGATGATACCGAGCCGGAACCCGATTGGATGTGTCTTCTGACCCACGCTGACCTCCTACCGCTCTCGAACCTGGATGGTGATGTGGCTGGTCTTCTTGCGGACGGGGCTGGCTCGTCCACGGGCACGGGGGATCCAACCCCGGAACGAGGGACCCTGATCGACCGTCCCCAGGCTGATGAAGAGATGCTGCGGATCCAGGCTGTGGTTGTTCTCGGCGTTGGAGACCGCCGACTTGAGCACCTTGCCCAAGGTGCGGGCGGCACGCTTGTTGGAGAACGTGAGAATGGTCTGGGCCTCGGCCACCGACTTGCCGCGGATTTCGTCCAAGACAAGTCTCAGCTTGCGCGGTGCCATGCGCACATAGCGAGCCAGAGCACGGGCCGCCTTCGGATTGACCGGGCGGGCGGACGCAGTTCGGCGAGGAACGGCCGCGGCAGGCTTCTTCTCGGCAGCAGACTTCTTCGCGGCCGCGGGTTTCTTGTCCGCAGCGGCCTTCTTCTCGGGTTTCTTTTCTGGATCTTTTGCCATGATGGCTAAAACCTTCCTCCGTAGAACTCTGAGCCCCGTCCACCCTGGTGGGAGGTCGGTGAGTTGGTGAGCATTACTTGACCGACGTGGCCTTCTCGGCTTTGTTGCCGTGGCCGCGGAAATGCCGGGTGACTGCGAACTCGCCCAGCTTGTGGCCGACCATCTGCTCGGTGATGTAGATGGGGACGTGCCGCCGCCCATCGTGCACCGCAATGGTGTGGCCGATCATGGTCGGGGTGATGGTGCACGCCCGAGCCCACGTCTTGATGACCTTCTTCTCGTTGCGGCTGTTGAGCAGGTCGATCTTCTTCGACAGGCTCTCGACCACATACGGTCCCTTTTTGATGGAACGTGACATTGCTGCTCTTCCTCCGCCTTACTTCTGACCGCGACGGCGCACGATCATGCCGTTGCTGGCGTTCTTCTTCTTGCGGGTCTTCAGACCGTAGGTCGGCTTGCCCCACGGGGTAGTGCTGGGACGACCCGGGGTGGATCGAGCCTCGCCGCCGACGTGCGGATGGTCGCACGGGTTGGTGGCGACGCCGCGTACGGAGGGTCGCACGCCTTTCCAGCGGGCCCGTCCGGCTTTGCCGATGGTCACGTTCTCATGGTCGGTGTTGCCGACCTGGCCCACGCTGGCCCGACAGTTGACGGACACCATGCGCACTTCGCCCGAAGGCAGGCGAACCTGGGCATACTCCCCTTCTTTGGCCATCAACTGGGCGACGACACCGGCCGAACGCACCAGTTGAGCGCCCTTGCCGACCTTCAACTCGACGTTGTAGATCAGCGTGCCGACGGGGATGGACTTCAACGGCATGCAGTTGCCGGGCTTGATGTCTACGGCTTCACCGGAGATGACCTTGTCACCGATGTTGATGCCGAGGGGGGCGATGATGTATCGCTTCTCACCATCTTCGTAGACCAGCAGGGCGAGCCGGGCAGAGCGGTTCGGATCGTATTCGATGGCCGATACCTTGGCCCACACGTTGTCCTTGTCGCGCTTCCAGTCGACCAGGCGGTACATGGTCTTGTTGCCACCGCCCTGGTGCCGGGTGGTCACCCGACCCTGGTTGTTGCGACCGGCCTTCTTCTTCAGCGGCACCAGCAGGCGCTCCTCGGGGGGCTTCTTGCTGATGTCCTTGTAGTCCGCCACGCTCATGAAGCGTCGGCCGGGAGACGTGGGTCTGTAATTGCGAGTTGCCATTTAGTCCCTCCTAGGCCTCGAAGAAGCCGACGCCGGCCATTTCAATCTTTTGTCCCGCCTTCAGCGTGACGATGGCCTTCTTCCAATCCGGCTTGTGGCCGTGGAATTTGCCTCGTCGCACCGGCTTGCCCTTCACGTTGATGGTGCGGACGCTCAGCACGTCGACCTTGAAGATGGTCTGGACGGCACTGCGAATCTCGAGCTTGTTGCTGCCGCGGTGGACGCGGAACGTATACTTGTTGAACTGCGTCATCTCGACCGATTTCTCGGAGATGATGGGACGCAGGATGATGTCTCGCGCATCCTTCCCGGGTATGGTGATGACGCTCATTGGAAAGCCTCCTCAATGGCCGCCACGGCGTCCTGGGTGAGGACCAGTCGGCGATATTTCAACAGGTCATAGGTGCTCAGCTCGGACCAGTCAATGACCTTCACGTGCGGCAGGTTGTCGGCCGATTTGCGGGTCTTGTGGTCGGGAGCGCCCAGCACGAAGAGCGAGGTCTGGTCCAGCTTCAAGGCATCCAGCACGTTGACGAACTGCTTGGTCTTGAACGTATCCAGGGTCATTTTGTCGAGCACGGTGAGCGCATTGTTGCGCACCTTGTCGGACAGGGCCACCTTGATGGCCAGCTTACGCATCTTGCGATTGAGCGACTGGTTGTAGCTGCGGGGGTGCGGCCCCCACACTACGCCACCCTTCCGCCAGATGGGTGAGCGGGTGCTGCCGTGGCGGGCTCGGCCCGTGCCCTTCTGGCGCCACGGCTTCTTGCCGCCGCCGGACACCTCGGCCCGGGTCTTGGTGTCGGCGTTGCCGCCGCGCATGTTGGCCTGGTGGCGCACCACCGACTGGTGCAGGATGGCCGGGTTGGCGGCCACGCCGAAGATCTCTTCCTTCAGCTCGATAGACCCCAGGGCGTTGCCCTGCATGTCGAATTTATTGACGCTAGGCATGTCGCTTGCTCCTTACGCCTTCACAGAGTTTCGAACCAGCACCAGGCCGTGGTTGGGGCCAGGAACTGAACCCTGGACGAGGAGCAGGTTCTTGTCAAGGTCGACCCGGATGACCGTCAGGTTCTGGATGGTTCGTTGGTTGAACCCGAGGTGGCCCGGCTTGCGGGTGCCCTTGAACGTGCGGGCGCCGTCGGTGGAGCCGGAGGAGGCGGGCTGCCGGTGGGTCATGGAGCCGTGGCTCCGCGGGCCGCCGCCGAAGTGGTGACGCTTCATGGCGCCGGCAAAGCCTTTGCCCTTCGAGGTGGCAATGACGTCGACGTGCTCGCCGACGGCAAACAGGTCGCACTTCACTTCCGAACCGACCTGGTAGGAGCCGACGTCGTCGACCCGCACCTCTCGCACAATCTTGGCTGCCTTCACGCCGGCCTTCTTGAATACGCCAGCCTCCGGCTTGTTGAGCTTCTTCTCGTCGACGGCGACGAGCCCGAGCTGGAGGGCGTTGTAGCCGTGCTTCTCCGGCGTGCGGTGTGAGACGACGACGCACGGTCCGGCTTCGATGACGGTCACGGGTATCGACCGTCCCGCGGCGTCGAAGACTTGCGTCATGCCAAGCTTCTTACCCAGAATGCCTTTCATAGGGGGGAAACTCCTTGATGTTGGGGCCCTTGATGGGCCTGCTGCAAAGACGTCATATGCGGGCCCATAGGCAGGCCCCGGCGTTCAGCGCCGTATTATAAACATCTTTGACGAGCTTGTAAAGATAGTCAGCCGTCTGAATTTTTGGGGGGCTCACCCTGGTTGCCAGGTACCGCCACGCTAAAGCTCCCCGAGCATCAGCCGGGGGGCCCCAGCGCAGCGGATGGGGGGCGGAGCCCTGATTCAAACGGATGGTTGCCCAACCATCGAGCCATTCCGGATATCGGGGCAACCTGACGGCTCCCGGAAGGCTCACGGTCCAGAGGAGTTTTGAAAGGCCCGGGGAGGCCCCCTCTTAACCTTTGATTTCGATATCGACGCCCGCGGGCAGGTTGACGTTCATCAGCGATTCGATGGTCTTCTGCTGGGGATCGAAATAGATGTCCAGAATTCGCTTGTGGGTGCGGATCTCGAAATGCTCTCGCGACTTCTTGTCGACGTGCGGAGAGCGCAGGACGCACCAGACGTTCTTCTCGGTGGGCAGCGGAATCGGCCCCGAGATGTTGGCGCCAGTACGGCGGGCGATGTCCACGATTTTCTCGGCTGACTCGTCGAGAATGCGGTGGTCATACGCCTTGAGGCGAATGCGCATGCGTTGCTTGGCCACGGTTGTCTCCTTGACGCGATAGAAAGGCGGGGAACCTGGGTTCCCCGCCTTTGGAATTACTCGATGACGCCGGTGACGACGCCAGCACCCACCGTCCGACCACCCTCACGGATGGCGAAGCGGAGGCCTTCTTCCAGAGCGATGGGCTGGATGAGCTTGACCTCCAGCTTCACGTTGTCGCCCGGCATGACCATTTCGACGCCTTCCGGCAGCTTGGTCTCGCCAGTGACGTCGGTGGTCCGGAAATAGAACTGCGGGCGATAGCCGTTGAAGAACGGGGTATGCCGGCCGCCTTCTTCCTTCGACAGGATGTAGACCTCGGAGCGGAAGAGGGTGTGGGGCTTGATGGAACCGGGCTTGGCCAGCACCTGGCCACGCTCGATGTCCTTGCGCTCCACGCCTCGCAGCAGCACGCCGACGTTGTCGCCTGCCCGACCCTCGTCGAGGATCTTCTTGAACATTTCGACACCGGTTACGACGGTGGTGCGAGTATCCTTGAGGCCGACGATCTCGACCGATTCGCCGACCTTGACGATGCCACGGTCGACACGACCAGTCGCCACGGTGCCACGACCGCTGATGGTGAACACGTCTTCGACTGGCATCAGGAACGGCTTGTCGATCGGACGCTCCGGCAGGGCGATATAGGAATCGACGGCATCCATCAACTCCCAGATACGACCGGCCCACTTGTCTTCACGGCTGTTGTTGTCGGCTTCCAGCGCCTTCAACGCGGAACCCCGCACGATGGGAATCTTGTCGCCCGGGAACTTGTAAGAGGTCAGCAGATCGCGCAGCTCCAGCTCGACCAGCTCGATGAGGTCTGCATCTTCCACCATGTCCACCTTGTTGAGGAAGACGACGATGTAAGGCACGTTGACCTGACGGGCGAGCAGCACGTGCTCACGGGTCTGCGGCATGGGACCGTCGGTCGCTGCCACCACCAGGATAGCGCCGTCCATCTGGGCGGCCCCGGTGATCATGTTCTTGATGTAGTCGGCGTGCCCCGGGCAATCCACGTGGGCATAGTGCCGATTGGGGGTCTCGTACTCGGCGTGGTAGATGGCGATGGTGATCCCACGCTCCTTCTCTTCGGGAGCGTTGTCGATCTCATCGACCTTCAGCGCCTTGGTGCTGCCGCCGCCCTGACTGGACAGGACCTTCGTGATCGCTGCTGTGAGCGTGGTCTTGCCGTGGTCAATGTGGCCGATGGTGCCGATATTGACGTGCGGCTTGTTCCGCTCGAATTTCTGCTTGGCCATTCTCTCTGATTACCTCCTGATTACTCCACCATCGTGGACGGTTTAGACCCGACCGTACATCTTCGAGGAAATCTCCTCGGCAATGTTCTTGGGAACTTCCTGGTAGGAATGGAACTCCATCGTATAGGTGCCGCGCCCCTGCGTCAAGGACCTGACGTCGGTGGCGTAGCCGAACATGGTGGCCAGCGGTACCAAGGCCCGAACGACCTGGATGCCGTTGGACAGGTCCTCCATGCCCTCGATCTTGCCACGGCGGGAGTTCAAGTCGCCAATGACGTCGCCGAGATAATTGGATGGAACGGTCGTCTCCGTCTTCATCACCGGCTCTTTCAAATAGCACTCGTTCCGCTTGAGCGCATTCTGCACCGCCAGAGAACCGGCGATGCGGAAGGCGATTTCAGACGAGTCCACCGCGTGGAAGGACCCGTCCAGCAGCGTCACCCGCAAGTCGATGACCGGATAACCGGCGATGATGCCACCCGTCTCCAGCGCCTCGCGCACGCCCTTGTCGACCGCCGGGATGTATTCCCTGGGAATGACCCCACCGACGATCTTGTTGACCCACTCGTAGCCCTTGCCCGGCGCCAGGGGTGAGATTTCCAGCACGACGTGGCCGTACTGGCCCCGCCCGCCGGTCTGCTTGGCGAACTTCTCTTCGCCCTTGCTGGTCCGGCGGATGGTTTCCTTGTAGGCCACCTGCGGTTTGCCGACGTTCGCTCCCACGTTGAACTCCCGCAAGAGCCGGTCGACGATGATCTCGAGATGGAGCTCGCCCATCCCGGAGATGATGGTCTGACCCGTCTCCGTGTCGGTGCGCATGTGGAACGTCGGGTCCTCTTCCAGCAGCTTGCCCAGCGCCACCCCCATCTTGTCCTGATCGGCCTTCGTCTTGGGTTCGATGGCGACCGAGATGACCGGTTCGGGAAAGGTGATGGACTCGAGCAGGATGGGGTGCTTCTCATCGCACAGCGTGTCGCCCGTCGCCGTCTGCTTCAGACCCACGCAGCCCCCCAGGTCACCGGCCCGAATCTCGTCGATATCCTCCCGGTGATCGGCGTGCATGCGAAGGATGCGCCCCATGCGCTCCCGCTTGCCCCGGGCCGCGTTCCATACGACGCTGCCGGCCTTGATGGTGCCGGAATAGACCCGGAAGTAGGTCAGCTTGCCGACGAACGGGTCGGTGGCAATCTTGAAGGCCAGGGCAGAGAACGGTGCGTCAGCCGAGGGCGGACGCTCCTCCTCCTGGTCGGTGTCGGGGTTGATGCCCTTCACCGGGCGAACGTCGAGAGGGCTGGGCAGATAGTCGACGACGGCGTCGAGCAGACCCTGCACGCCTTTGTTCTTGTACGACGACCCGCAGATGACCGGACAGATCTTGCCGCGCAGTGTGCCCTTGCGAAGGGCCGCCTTGATCTCGGCCGGCGTGACCGGTTGCTCCTCGAGAAGCTTCTCCATCAAGACGTCGTCGACGTCGGCCAGGGCGTCGAGGAGGCGAACCCGGAATACTTCGGCTTCCTGCCTCAGCGTATCGGGAATGTCGGTGAGATCCGGCTTGGTGCCGAGATCGTCGGAGGAGAACACGATGGCGTTCATCTCGATCAGGTCGACCATGCCGCGGAAGCTCTGCTCCTCGCCGATGGGAATCTGAATGGGCACGGCGTTGATGCCAAGCCTCGTCCGGATCTTGTCGACGACGTTGTAGAAGTTCGCCCCAGTGCGATCCATCTTGTTGACGTAAGCGATACGGGGCACCTTGTACTTGTCGGCCTGGCGCCAGACCGTCTCAGACTGTGGCTGCACGCCCCCCACGCCGCAGAAGACCGCCACCATGCCATCCAGCACGCGCAGCGACCGCTCCACTTCGACGGTGAAGTCGACGTGCCCGGGCGTATCGATGATGTTGATCTTGTGGTCCCGCCACTGGCAGAAGGTCGCCGCCGAGGTAATCGTGATGCCGCGTTCTCGCTCCTGCACCATCCAGTCCATGGTCGCAGCCCCCTCGTCCACCTCGCCGATGCGGTGGACCCGGCCGGTATAGAACAGGATGCGCTCCGTCGTGGTGGTCTTGCCCGCGTCAATATGGGCGGCAATGCCGATGTTGCGGGTCAGATTGAGGTCGTTGTCACCATTAGCCATGACGAGTTACAAATATTCCAGTCCAAAGGGGCTTGATTAACAACGAACTCGAGCGGCGGACCGCTCGAGTTCGTAGGGGGCTGGTCGGCGGAAGCGGAGCCGCCTACCAGCGGTAGTGGGCGAAGGCCTTGTTGGCCTCGGCCATCTTGTGGGTGTCCTCCCGCTTTTTCACGGAAGAACCGACGCCCTGTGAGGCATCCAGCAGTTCAGCCGACAGCTTGTCGGTCATGGTTTTGCCGGCTCGCTTGCGGGCGTTGCCCACCAGCCAGCGCATGGCCAGGCTGAGACGGCGATCGGGCCGAACCTCGACCGGAACCTGGTAGGTGGCGCCGCCGACTCGGCGGGGTCGGACCTCGACCATGGGCATCACGTTGTCCATGGCCTGGTTGAAGACCTTGATAGCGTCCTTGCCAGACTTCTGGGCGATGGCATCCATCGACCCGTAGAAGACCTTTTCGGCCAGGCTCTTCTTGCCTTTGGTCATGACCTTGTTGATGAACCGGGCCACCACGACGTCATGGTAGAGCGGATCCGGCATGACCTGCCGCTTGGAGATTGGACCCTTTCTCGGCATATCTTGCTCCTACTTCTTGGCCGCAGCGGCTGCGCCCGCCTTGGGCCGCTTGGTTCCATACTTGGAACGAGCCTGCTTGCGGTTGACGACGCCCTGCGCGTCCTGGGTTCCACGAATGATGTGATAACGGATGCCCGGCAGGTCCTTCACACGACCGCCCCGGATGAGCACCACGGAGTGCTCTTGCAGGTTATGCCCGATCCCGGGAATGTAGGCCGTGACTTCGATGCCGTTGGTGAGACGGACCCGGGCGACCTTCCGCAGAGCCGAGTTCGGCTTCTTCGGAGTGATGGTGCGGACCTGGGTGCAGACCCCTCGCTTCTGCGGCGCCCCTTCGATGGGGAACTGCTTGAGGTGCTTGGAGTTGTAGGACACTCGAAGAGCCGGGGCCTTGCTCTTGCGAAGAATCTTCTTTCTGCCTTTACGAACCAGTTGGTTGATGGTGGGCATAAAAAAAAATATCTCCCCTTCTTTCTCACGCTGCTGGGCACTGCAGGGCGGCGCTCGGACGGCCAAGGGATAGATACTTCAGGGAAACAGCATTCTGGTTTCCGTCAGGTATGCCGCCGTCACAGGCGGCGAAAAGGGCTGCTTCCCCTTTCCGTGGACGTCGGGATCGAAATCCGGACCTCCCCTTTGGCCTCAAATGACAGCGCGATGGCCTCTGAAAGGCCACGCTCCATTTGCGCTAGGCGATTCTACCATCAGGTCAAGGGGCTGTCAAGGGGGCGGAGAAGCCCGTGGCGCCTTTCTTTGAACGATTTTCGGAAGGACCAGACCGATGGCTGGACAAGTGCGCGGGCCATGGATGAGCGTAGCTCAAGGAGCGAAGCGACTTACGAGGATCGCGTGGTGGAGACCCGCATGCGGCTGAGGGAGCGCTACCTGGCGCAGGAGCGCAGCGGACGTTCCCTGGGTCGGGGGCCGCTGAATCGGCACGCCAAACCGCAGATGCCCATCGGGCAGACGCTCACCAAGAAGTGGCCGGTGCTGGATCTGGGACGACATCCCGGGGTGCAGGTAGCGGACTGGCGCTTGCAAGTCGGAGGCGCCTGCGAGGCTCCGCTGACCTTGGACTGGCCGGCGTTCATGGCACTGCCGCAGGTGACCGACGAGAGCGACTTCCACTGTGTGACGGCCTGGTCGAAGCTGGACATGCACTGGGTGGGGGTGCAGTTCGCCGAGCTGGCGGCGCGGGCGCTGGTGCAGCCAGAGGCCACCCACGTGATGTGCCACGCCTACGACGGGTACTCGACCAACCTGTCCTTGTCGGAGGCGCTCAAGCCTGACGTGCTGCTGGTGCACACGTGGGAAGGGCAACCCCTGCCGGTGGAGCACGGGGGGCCGGTACGCATGATTACGCCACAGCTCTACGCCTGGAAGGGGGCGAAGTGGATTCGGGCGATCGAATTCCTGGTCGGCAACCGGGAGGGCTACTGGGAGAAGCTGGGCTACTCCAACACCGCCGACCCGTGGCAGGACGACCGTTACTCGGAGCATCAAATATGAGAGGAACCGGTCAACTGTTCCTTACTGCGAACCCGCGGTGCGTTCCCGGTGGAACCGGTACTGCCGTTTGGTTTTATGGCGCCGGCGTAAAACCGATATGGCGGTTGTTTTCGGGCCTAAAACCGCCCGGGCGGTTTTACGCCAGGCCGGGCCAAGACCGTGCTATAGTGGAGACATGGAGGAACGGCTCCACGCAACGTTCTCGCTACGGGGCCAGTGGCAGCGGGACAGGAACCGCCGCGGTGGGTCTCGCGCTGCTGCTCCTCTCACCCTATCTGGTCATCGGTCTGATGTGGCGATCCGCGAGCATCTCCCAACAGGCTCACGACGCAGCGATGGACCAGGCAGGCAGCCCACTCCCGGCTCCTGGCATACGGCCAGCGGTCCCTTCGAGAGCTCAGGGGAGGTACGGAGACTCGATTTCCTGGAGCGTGCGGCATGGGGGCCTGTACCTACGGCGGCAGAAAGTGAGCTGGGTGGGAGACGGGGGCTGCCGATACCCGGGCCTGACGTCTACTCCCACGCCGGCCGTGCGCCAGGAGCCCCTGGCGGCCAGAGGGAAGCATGGCCTCGATGGACGTGATGAGCAAACCAAGCAGAGCGTCCTCCTTCTGGGTTGCCTGTGTGCTGGGCGTTCTTCTGGCCCTCAGCCTGATCTTCAACATCGGCGCCTTGCTGGTGGTGGCGATTGCTGCCGGCGACGAGGCGCCCCGCTACCGCGAGGTGCTGGTGGATGGCAAGGAGGATGAGCAGGACAAGATCGCTGTCATCCCCATCCACGGGGTCATCGAGGACTCGGGCGATCGGCGCGGTGAGTCTGGCCACACAGCAGCGGGCCTGCACGCCATTCTGAAGTACCTGGACAGCGACGCCCACCTCAAAGGGATCGTGCTGGACGTCGACAGTCCCGGCGGCGGCGTGACGGCGAGCGACATCATGTACCACGAATTGAAATCCTTCCGACAATCCAGGAACATCCCCATCGTGGCCCTGTTCGGAGACGTGACGGCATCGGGCGGCTACTATATTTCGATGGCATCCAACGAGATCGTGGCGCATCCCACGACGGTGACCGGGTCCATCGGCGTCATCAGCCACTTTCCCAACATCAGCGGCCTGATGGACAAGCTGGGCGTGAAGATGGACGTCGTCAAGTCATTGAACTCGACGGGCCACACCTCCATGAAGGATATCGGTTCTCCCTATCGGCCGATGACCCCCGCGGAGCGCCAGGTGTTCCAGGACCTCGTCACTCAAATGTGGCAGCGCTTCGTTGCGGTGGTCCAGGACGGTCGCAAGGGGCATATCGAACCAGATCGGGTCGCAGCCCTGGCCGACGGCCGGGTGTTCACCGGTGCCGATGCGCAGAAACTGGGACTGGTCGATGCCCTGGGGTATGCCGAGGACGCCTATGCGCGGGCCCGAGCGCTGGCGCACGCCGACCACGCTCGCATCGTCCGCATCGAGGGCGCATCTCGCTGGTTCGACCCTTTCGGCCTGGCAAAGTCCAACATGGATCCGGTCGACACGCTGTTGAGCCAGTGGTCAGACGAATCCCCCCGCGTCTTGTATCTCTGGACCGGACCCTGAAAGGGGTACCGCCCCGGCCCTGATGTTGCGAATCAACAACCCGGTTGTTTGCAGATCGTTAACGCTGCCACCGCGGACTGGACACCCTCCTCTGCTAAGATGCATGTCAGGAGGATGGTGAAATGTCGAACGCTCTCATGCTGCAGAATTACGGGCACGGTGCGGCCCTGTATCGGAATGAAGGTCCCAATGGCTATCTCGTCAAGGTCAACGACCAAGGACGCTGGCAGCCCGTCGACCACGTCGATCACGACCTGGGCTACGACACCCTGTGCCACAGTTACGGCATCTGGAGCCCCGGCAAGACCCTGGGACTCATCTCCCGCAACAAGGAAGTGAGCCCCAAGGACGTCCGCCCCTTCGACAACATGGTTGTCTGGAATACTCGTTATGACGGCACCGAATTCGGCGGCACTACCCGATACGATACCAAGTACACCTTGACGGATGCCAGTCTGCAGGTCAAGCCGGACGAGGACGGTACGCTGCTGGCCAATCTGGCGATGAATTTCGACCAGCAGAACTTCCAGCGCTACGTCTCCGGTTGCTGACGTGACGCATCGACTGACGCGCTAGAGGGCGAACCCCGGCCTCGTCCGAAGTCCAGGCCGATGAAGCCGCCCCGTGCGTTTGTCGTGCTGATGGCCGGTGTGCACCTGGCCGCCCTGGCTGCCGTTGCCATGCCGACGCGAGGGGCCCTGTGTGTCTGCCTGTTTTCCGTCAGCGCCGTACAATTGGCGATCTCCCTCGGCTATCACCGCCTGATCAGCCACCGCGCTTATCAGGCGAGGCCCTGGCTGCGTCTCCTCCTGGCGGCGCTGGCGGCTCAGTCCATGCAGGGGGGGCCCATCGATTGGGCCACGCTGCATCGGCTGCACCACGCACGAAGCGACCAGGAGGGCGACCCGCACAGTCCGAGGTTCAGTCTGTGGTGGGGCCACCTGGGCTGGACCTTCGGAGACTTCCCGGTCAGCGGCTCTCTCAAGCGACGCTACTGCCCAGACCTGGTGGATGATGCCGGCCTGCAATGGGTAGAGAACCACTACGTCTCGATGGCCCTCCTGGTCGCGGTCACGCTGTACCTCGTGGGGGGGTGGCCATGGCTGCTATGGGGCGGCCCCGTGCGGGTCGTTCTCAACATGCACGCGACCGGGATGATCAACTCGGTCGCCCACCGCTTCGGCTATCGCAATCACGATACGGCCGATGGATCGCGAAACCACTGGCTGGTGGCGCTGCTGACGTGGGGCGAGGGGTGGCACAACAACCACCACGCCCGACCCGGCGGAGCCAGCTTCGGCTCGCGCTGGTGGGAACTGGATACGGGCTTCTTATGCCTGCAGGCCTGGCAAAAAGCGGGCTGGGCGTGGGATATCGAATAGCGCGTCAAAAGCGAGGGGAAAGGTATGCCCCCTCGCCTCTGGCAGGCGGTCGTTATTGTCCCTGGATGCGGGAGCCGTCGAAAAATCCCCACAGCGTGTCGCGGGCAGCGGCGATCTTGTTCTCGTCCTGGCCGGCGGCCGTCCACTGGCTGCGAGCCGTGGAGGCGGCGGTGGCAGCGTCCTGGGCCTGCGAGCTGCTCGATTGGCCGATGGCGTCGGCGAAGGCCAGACCGATCTCGATCTCGGGCCCCAACTCGGCGTTGCCACTCTTCTGCGAATACTGCTCCACATTGTTCATGGCATGAAAGGCGATGGTCGATGGGTCGCTCTGACCCGCCTTGACGTGGTTGAGCGTGGCTTTCTCCGTGGCCTCCTCGTCGGTCAGCTTGTCACCCTGCGGCTTCTGGCCCTGGTTGATGCTGGCGTAGGCCTTGAGGGCTGCCCCGGCGACCAGCTTCTCGTCGTCATCCCCTTGCTGGGACAACTGAACGAGGGCGTCATGGCCAATCTCCACTCGCTGGGGTTGCGGAGTGCTCCCCCCGGTCGGGTACATCTTCTGGGTGGCCGTGTTGGCAATGCCCTGCCCTATGGTGGTGCTCACGTCTCCACGTTCCTCTCTCGTTGCCTCTTGCGGATCTCCCAACACTTTGCCATGTCGAGGTTAACAAGCGAGACGGGAGCCTTTGCGAATGTGTTTCCAGATGGACTTCCGGTGCAGATAAATTCCAGGGCCACCAGGTTGGCACCCAGGCTGCCCAGGACACGATGGGGTAGACGTCCTCAAAACGACAGCCTGCCGCCTGCAAGATGCGCCCTTGGCGGGCCAGCATCCGAAGGAGTAGGCGTCGGGATGTGGGGTGCCCATCAACTGGCCGAGTGCTCGCGGGGGGCGGGCCCGCCATACGCCATCAGGAGAAGGCTGCCCACCAACAGCACCGTCACTACGCCCAGCAGCGTCAGCAAGCCGCGTCTGATCTGCTCTCCGATACTGCGGGGCGAGGCTGCTGGCACGCCCCGCAACGAGTGTTGAACGGTGAGGTGGATTGGCCGCAGGGACAATCCGAAAGCTTCGGTTCCAGCATGAGCACCTCCCCCCATGTTTTTCGTCGAGCCCGCTCGCATTCCCACCTCGGATCAGCCCCCTGCCCGTCCCCCCGCCGGCGGCTCTCCCGCACATGTTTATATATACGCCTTTTTCACGCTGGCGGAAGATACCTCTTGTTGAAAGGGGTGGATCTTCTCATATATCGAACGTGGCTCACCCTGTTTACAGTCCGCCCGACATCTGCTATCATGGCAGCGGGGACGACTTGTCCTGAGGTGATTTGCCATGGTCCGTTTCAACCACTGCTTTCGATAATCTCCTGTAGCGCCCGCCAGAACGTCTGACGCCAACCCTGGTTTCACGCGCTTGTGCGTTGACCAGGTTCCAGACCGTCTGTCCAAAAGACGGGTGGCTGGCACGCGCTCTTCAGGAGATGAATATGAAACAGTGTCTATCGGTGATCCGATACCCGGACCGCCTGGTCCGGCTATGCGCCCGGGTCACCCGTACCTCGGCGCGGTTGTGGACCCATCCGTACGATGGTCCGCTCGCCAAACTCTGGAACAAGCTCCGAACCCAGGACGACATCGTCACCATCCTGTCGAATACAGTTCCGGGCATGGCCAGGCCGCCCCTCCCCCCCTGGGACACCTTCGGACGGGGAGACCTGCGCCCGTTCCTGTGCCACCCGGCCTACCAGGAGCGCCTTGAGCGCTTCGTCGGCCGGACCTTCCCCAGACCGGTCGGCCCGGAACTCTTCAGGACCGCCATCCAACCCCAGGTTCCCAACCACGAGACCGGCGCATGGCTGGGTCTATACTGGGACCTGGAATTGAACACTCAGATGCCTCTCCTGACCGCTTGCGCCTTCCTGGCGGCAGACCGCCTGGTCCACACAGCGAGCTGGCTTGACCTTTTGCGGCGTGTTCCTCCCGCCCATCGGCTGCGCGTTCTGCTCGCGGTGATCTGGGAGCGAAGCGATTCCGCCCCAGCGCCCACGCTCACGGATGACCAGACCGCTGCTATCGAACAGGTTAGAAGTCCAGAGCTTGCTGCCGACTGCTGGGAGACCGTCGGGCATGGCATCCGTCCGGACTACGTCGTGGCGGGAGCCTTACGCACTCGGGCGTGGTCGGGGAACAGCAAGCCCTCCTTCTATCCTCCCAACCTCGACGAAACGCTGGAGAGACTCCGGCCGCTGGTGCCGTGCCATGTCCTGGGTCGCCTTTGGGAAAGACTTGGGCGTGACCGGCGGCTGGAGAAACACCTGGGTAGTCTGCTCGATAGTTCGCACTCTACTGCGGTCAAGGGGCGCCTGGTGGAGTTGTACACAGGCTGGCGAGAAGACATTCGGGGACGACAACTCCAATCTCTCGTTGAAGCGGCCTTGACGCGGGTTCCTCGGACCCACCAGACTCGGTTTCTGACGGCAGCAACCAGGATGCTGAATCACGTGACCCCACGGCAGAGCGGCCCCCTGGTGCAGCTCCTGGCAGGAATGTGCGGTGCCAGCTTTCCCACGCGCTCTCTCAGAACATCACTCCTGTTCGACCTCCTCGAGGGCAATCTCATAGATGTGCTCATTCGGTCCGGCACCCCCACTTGGAAGGCTATCGAACAGGCCAATGACCACTGGGAAGAGAGTCGCATGACAGGCATCGGTCTTTCCCGACTCTACCGGGTCCTGCCCGCTCTGGTCGCGAGAACCCTGAAATCAAGTCCCGGTCCGCTCCTCAGAGCCGGGCATCTGGCAGGAACATTGCAGCGCCCGGACTTCTATCGCACCTCGTGGAACAGCCATCCCCTGCTGCAGGACGCCGAGCCAGTGGACCTCATCAAACACCTCCCCGTGTGGTGCCCCACCACATGGCAACATCGCATATCGAAACGCCTCTGGCTGCACTACGCCGCGGGTCGTCCCCTGCCCGACTGGCAGCGCGACCACGATCTGGCTGCGCTCCGCCGCAACCTGGACCTCATCCGGCTCGACTTCATCCGCCATCAGACCGAAGCGGTCCTCACCCAACAGGCCCCGGACCTGCACACAGGCCAGATGCTCACCTTCGCAAACGAGAACCGGCGGGCGCTTCGTCAGCTCGTCAGCGCCTGGCAAAGGGGTGACCGAGACTACCTCGTCCGACATTGCAAAACTCAGTCTTGGCTGACTCGACATCCTGGCATCCGTGCGGACACCCTGCAGTCCGCCATCGAGCACCAACATGGCCCCCTGCACCTCTCGCTCGAAAACAACCCGATGGAGATTCTCAAAATGGGTACCTCGGTCGGCACCTGTCTCTCCGTAGGACGTGGGTGGTGCTATAGCGCCGCCGCCTGCGCCCTGGATCTCAACCGGCGAGTCGTCTACCTACGGGAGAACGGCCGCATCGTGGCTCGCCAACTGGTCGCTATATCGGATGACAACCGTCTGGTATGCTTTTTTCCTTACCCCATCGATACGCCTCACGCTGGTCTCTTCGTGGACTATGACATCGATCTGGCTATCGCACTAGGAATCGAACTGCACGACGATGATGACGAACCTTACACCATCGCCAACATCCTTTCAACGAATGCACATGACGACGGGGCCTGGAACTTCGACGTAACGACCGTCATTGAGAACGCTTGAACAAATCAGGCGCCACCAGCGCCCCCGGGGCCTTGAGGGCGTGCCGAGCCTCGCGGGCCGACTGGAATCGCTCACCGGGCTGGTTCGCCATCATCTTCATGACGACCGCCACCAGTTCTGTCGGCAGGCTCGGATTGGCCGTTGCCAGCGGAACCGCCTCGCCTGCCACGATGCTCTGGATCAAGGGCCACATCGCCGTCGACGAGAACGGCGGGCGACCGGCCAGCATCTCGTAGAGGACGACGCCGACCGAATACAGGTCGCTGAGCCCGTTGACTCGCCGATCCTTGAACACCTCCGGGGCGATGTAGACGGGTGTGCCCACGAACGCACTGGCCCGCGTCACCGCCTCGTTGCCGATCTCCCGGGCGACGCCAAAGTCCATCAGCTTGATGTGGCCCGTCTCGAGAATCATGATGTTTTCCGGCGTCACGTCTCGATGGACGATGTCTGCCTTGTGCGCCGCCTCCAAGCCATGCAGCAGCTCCATGCTGTAGACGATGGAATGCGGTATCGGAAGCGGCCTGCCCTTGTAACGGTTGAGCGTCTCCCGCAGGGTGTGACCGGACAGCCGCTCCATGACCACGAACGGGTGGGCCGATCCCTTTTCTGGCACCACCAGGCCCCAGTCGTACATCTTCAATAGATACGGGTGGTGCGACAGTTTCCCGCAGACGTACAACTCCCTGAGAAACCGCTCTCGCAGCGACTGATCGTCCCAGCGACTCTCCAGCATGACTTTGACGGCCACCAGCGTCCCGTCCGGCAGGCTGGCCTCGAAGACCACCCCGGTTCCCCCTCGGCCAATCTCCCTTCCCAGAGTCAGTTGCACGTTGTTCTGGCTTTGCAGGCGGCGGCTCTGCAGCCAGTGCAGGTCGCCGTGCCACAGCTCTTCGGTGGGCGACTCCACCAGTCCCGGCAGGCTTGCCCCCAGCACCGCCGAGGCCAACTCGGAGACCGGCATGCTCGTCGTGGGAGCCGCCTTCAAGCCAGCCCCGGCGGGCTTCGCCGCCCGAGGACCGTCAGGATTGGGAGGTAACTCCCCGGTCACTCGGGGTGGCGGAGGCAGCGCGTCGGTCCGACGTCGGGATTCCTGCCGCACACCCAGATCGGCTGTCGGAGGGGTGCGGGGGGCAGGCTTGAAAGGTTGCTGAGGGGGTGCAGACGGCCCGCTGGGCACCGGCGAAGCAAGCATGACCGGTGTCGACGGCCGACGAGATGCTTGTCGCCACCCCATCGCTATCACTCCGGCCAGCACCAGGACAATATCGAATCCGACGTAACTGAAGGGACCATAACGGGGGTGTAAATGAATGGCCTGGGCCGGCCACGACGTGCCCTCTACGTCGAGCTCGCCGTCGCCAATCTGCAAGAGCAGGGGTTCGAACCCGGGCCGGTTGAGAAACAAGGTGGGCGGATGCCAGGCGGAGGGAATGACCACGGCATCGCCCCGCTGCGTCAGCAGCGTGGGGTCCGCTCCGGGAACGATGGAAGCCGATACCGTGGCGCCATCCGGAAAGGTCCTCAGGTGGACGGTCCGAGTCAGGTCGAGGCGAGTCCAGCCATTCAGTGGAAAGGTCCCGTCGGGGATCCTCCCCTGCCAGGTAGCGTTCTCCACGTCCCAAGTCGCCACCAGTTGCAGATCGTCGAAGGGCGGCCGGTGAATGCGATACGAGTGTTGGACCGTGACGTCGGGATCGAGCGTGCAAGTGCCGACCGCGCCTGCCGGCATGGTGGCCGCCACCCTGCTGCCCTCCTGGATCTCAGCCCCGCCTGGCGAGACGAATAGCGTCAGCGGATGCGACTGCGCCCAGGCCGGCGCACCCAGAGCCCACGCCAACAAGCTGGCGGCCAGCAAGGTTCTCAACCCCGCAGCGCTTCACCGATCAAAACGATGCCGGCCAGATCGTGCACGTCCAGAGCGAGTCGGGGCACCTGCACCAGGCACTCCTGTTCCCTCAGGATGGCCGATAACCGCCCGATTTCGGCCTGTTCAAGCTGTCGCAGGTGTTGCACATCGCGAAGGTTCTGCAGTAGTTTGGGAAAGACGGTTGGCAGCACGTCGTAGCCTCCCAGGGTCGGGGCATCCAAGGTTTCAGGCAAGGCCCCGCACAAAGGCTCGGCTTGTACCCGGTTGATGACGAACCCCCCGAAAGCAATATGATAGTCCGAGATCTTCTGGTGGAAATACAGGGCCTCTTCGATGCTGACCGGACTGGGGGCCGCCACCACCAGGAAGGTGGTGGTAGATGCCTGCAGCAGGGTGTTGACGGTGTTGAGACGCTCCTCCAGGCGGTCCAGGTCGAGGAGGGTGACCGCCAGTTCGAAGAACGTGAAGAACTCGATAAACGTTTCGATACCAAAGAACTTATCGATGATGGACAGGATGGCTTTGGCGCCAGCTTTGATAAGGTTGAACCCCATCTTGTTGATGCGCAGGTAGGGACGGGCCAGTTCGACGACGACGGACTTGTCCTTGAGGGCCCGCGCCAGTCGGCCCGGGGCGGTGAGAAAGTCGATAGACTGTCGCGTCGGAGGGGTGTCCAGCACGATCACGTCCCACTGCTTGCTGTCGTGGAGGTCGTGCAGCTCCTGGACGGCCAGGTATTCCGGCGACGCCGCCAGCATGGCCATGCCCTGCTGGAAGAAGCGATCGTGCACCAGAGGATTGTGGGGGTCGGCGTTCAGCTTGCGCATGAACGTCTCCACCGCCAGCTCCGGGGTCAACATCATGGCGTGCAGGCTGCCCGGGCAGTCTTGCAGGTTCACCTGCAAGACCTTGCCCGGTTCCATGGTGACGCCCAGGGCATCGGCCAGACGGCGGGCCGGGTCGATGGTGACGACGACGGCACGCCGACCGGCACGAGCCAGCTCGGCGCCCAGCGCGGCCGATACCGTGGTCTTGCCCACCCCGCCGCTGCCCCCGCAGATAATGACTTCCTTGTCCGCGACGATGTCCCAGAGGGGGGTCACAGAGCTGTCCCTGTCGGAACGTGGTCACCGACGAGCAGCCGCCGGAGACGAGGTTCCTTGAGCCAGCGGTCAACCGAGTCGTCCACTTCGGCCAGGGTGACGCGGCCGCGGCGGAAATGGGGTATGGTCCACAGCGGGAGGCCGAGGGTCGTGAGGGGACGGATGGCGTCGCGAGCGGCCGCCTCCACATCGAGGCGCCGCTGGGCAGCGGCCAGCATTTCCGTCCCCAGCCCCTCGACCTGCCCATCGTAGAATGCGGCGGCAGAGGTTCGATCGGCAGGCGTATCGAGCAGGCGGCGGCACTCGGCCGCCTCAGCTTCGGTGAGTATCGGATAAGGGTAGGCGTTGAGGGCGATACCGCCTAGCTGCCCCAGTTGTTCTGCGCGAATCTGCTCGATGAGTTGGAGCGTTTCGCTGACCGGCGTTTCCTCCGGGAGGGTCACCAGCGAGATGGCGACCTTTTCGTGATCGCGGAGAAAGTCGTGGAGGCCGTTCAACACTCGGGCGACGTAGCCGGTATTGAACATGCGTTGCAGGATCTGCGGCGCCTTCAAATAGAGCGGCAGGTGGCCTGTCGGAGGGGCGTCCCACACGATCAGGTCGAAGCGACGGCGGTGCGAGCCGTGCACGGCCATGGCGTGGACATAATAGATGATGAACGCCTCGCGAAGGCCGGGGACAGCTTCCGACAGCCCCTGCACCAGGTCATTCTGGAAGAACTGCTCGAACAGGAACTTCGTCGGGATGACCGACTGCAGGCTGTACCGCATGGCCGTCTCCGGATCGGTTCGCACGGCCCACAGCCCGGGGTGGAGTTCCTTCTCTTTGTCGCCGAAGGGGTGGCTGTCCAGCATGTTGTGGAGGTTCACCGGGGCGTCGATGTTCGGGTCGGACTGGATGACCAGGACCCGCATCTTGAGCCGGGACGCCAGGCGGGCCAGGATGGCGCTGACCGTGGATTTGCCCACGCCCCCCTTTCCCGACACGATGATCACCTTGCGCTCGAGAAGTCCTTGCCCCATCGTCGTCTCTGCTTTGGCCGCAGGCCGGCATGGTCCTGCCTTGTACCGGGTACGACCCGATTGGTCAGACAACGCTCGAAGGAGGACGTGACGGGCGTGGAAAGGAGGCGGCGATGCTGCTGCAGACCTTGAAGGCGACGTGGGGGTATGACGGCTTCCTGCCCGGGCAGGAAGAGGCCGTGCAGGCTGCGGTCGCGGGGGAGGATACCCTGCTGGTCTCGCCCACCGGGGCGGGCAAGTCCCTGACGTACCAGCTTCCCGCGTTGGTCCTCCCCGGCACCGCGGTGGTGGTCTCTCCGCTCATCGCCCTCATGCAGGACCAGGTGAGCGCCCTGCGAGCCAACGGCGTCTGCACGGGCGCCTTGAACAGCCACACCGACGACGTCGAGCGGCAGAAGCTGAGGCAAGACTTCAAGACGGGGCGGCTGAAGCTGCTGTACCTGTCGCCGGAACGCCTCGTCCAGGAGGACATGCGATCCTGGCTCTCCCGCTCGCCCCTGTCCTTCGTGGCCATCGACGAGGCCCATTGCATCAGCCAGTGGGGCCACGACTTCCGACCCGAATATCGCATGCTGGGAAAGCTGCGCGACTGGTTTCCCGGGCTGCCTCTGCACGCCTGTACCGCGACGGCGACCGAGAGCGTGCGGGAGGATATCGTTCGCAGCCTGCAGATGCGGGCTCCCCGGGTGCTGGTGGGCAACTTCGACCGGCCCAATCTCATCTACCGCATTCGCCGCCGGAGCGACGTGCGTCGCCAGGTGGAAGCGCTGCTCAGGCCTCGAGAAGGCGGCATCATCTACTGCATTCGGAAGGTCGAGGTGGACGAGCTGTGCGCCTGGCTCAAGAGCCGCGGGCACCGAGCGGGCGCCTACCACGCCGGGCTGCGGGCGGATGAGCGGCAGGCCACGCAGGAAGCGTTCTCGACTGAAAAGATCGACGTCGTGGTGGCCACTGTGGCGTTTGGCATGGGCATCGACCGCTCCAACGTTCGATACGTCATCCACACCGGCATGCCAAAGTCGATTGAGAACTACCAGCAAGAGGCTGGCCGCGCCGGCCGGGACGGGCTGCCCGCCGAGTGCACCTTGTTGTACTCCGGTCAGGATCCCATCATCTGGCGGACGATCATGGGTGAGGCCGATACGGACGCCAATCGGGTGGCGCATGCCAAGCTCGAGGAGATGTATCGCTTCTGCCGCGCCATCTTGTGCCGGCACCGCGGCCTGGTGCAGTACTTCGGGCAGGATCTGACCGCGGCCAACTGCGGCCACTGCGACGTCTGTCAGGGCGAGGTGGCGGAGATGGAAGGCTCCACCACCATGGCGCGCAAGATTCTGTCCGGCGTGTATCGGGTCGGACAACGCTACGGCGTCCGGTACGTGGCTGAGACGCTGCACGGGTCGGAGAACGCACGCATCATCCAGAACAACCATCACGTCCTTTCCACCCATGGATTACTGAAACAACATTCGGTAGACGACATCGCACATTGGACGGAGCAACTGGTCGCGCACGGCATGCTGGCGGTCGAGTCGGAGTATCGAACCATTCGGCTGACAGCGCTCGGCAAGGCGCTCTTGAAAGGGGAAGGGACGGTGGCTTTGAGCCGTCCGTACAAGGCAGCCAAAGTGGCGGCGGCGGTGCCGCGGGGCGATGAGTTGTTCGAGAAGCTGCGCGTGCTGCGCCGGGAACTGGCCGTGGAACGCCGGGTGCCGCCCTACGTCATCTTCAGCGATGCGACGCTGCAGGCGTTATGCCAGCAGAAGCCGACCTCGTTGGAGGCTTTTCGGCGGGTCCATGGCGTGGGCGACCGCAAGTGCCAGGACTTCGGCCCGCGTTTCCTGGAGGCCATCAAATCGGCATAGATGCCGCACAATTTAACATCCGGGCAGTGTGTCGGCAACATCGGATACAGACGGGCAACGCCACGGCAATCAATCGGCAAGGTGGCTGGACTATCATGATGTCAGACTCGATTGGAGGACATGCATGGCAGACAAAGTTGACGCCGCCGGTTCCAGCGCCCCTTCGGCCCCCACCGTTGCGGCCAACGTGTCGGTGCCCATGAAGCTGGAGTCCACCTACAGTTCGGGGAACGCCCGCGATTACGACCCCACGGGTGGGATGGCAGGCCTGGCGAAGAAACTAGCCTGCGGCGGGTCCGGTGTAACCATCACTAGCACGCAGCGGTACCAGCAGGATGCGATGCGGCTCCTCTACCAGGGCCGCCTGCCGCTCCCCACCAAGCAGCCGACTAGTTGACCCTGGCGAGAGCCGAATCCGGCGGCGACGGCATCTGGCGGAGGGCCTGCTCCATGCGGGGGCGGACAATGCCCATGAGGCTCTCCGCATCATGGCCCTCGCTGGCCACCGGCTCCAGGACGCGGATATGCACCGCACCGCCGGGGGCTCGCAATTTGCCCATATCGATAGCGTGATGGTAGTACTCGGCGACCACGGGTACGACCGGCACGCCGGCCGCGCAGGCCAGGTGGAAGGCCCCCTTCTTGAAGGGGAGCATGGTAGGACCGTGGGGGTTGCGGTGCCCTTCTGGGAAGACCCACACTGACACCCCTTCCCGTTTGACCCGCTCGCCGGCCGAGGCCATGCTGCGCACCGCCTTGCCGTGGTGCGCTCGATCCAGCAGGATGTTGCCGGCGGCCAGGAACCACAGACCGAAGAAGGGGATGAGCAGAACTTCTTTTTTCCCGACGATGACGGTTCGGCCCGGGTAGAGGGCGCCAAAGAAGAGAAGGTCCATGATGCTCTGGTGGTTGGCCACGTAAATGCAGGGCTGGCACTCAAGGTGCTCCGCACCGCGAATATCCAGTCGGACGCCGAGGGCGCGGGTCGCCCCCCAGCCCAGCGCGTTGCCGTAGGCGTGGCCGTTGGAGGTGTTGCCCCACCGCAAGACGCTGTACACGATGGCCCAGGCCGAGGTGCCGAGGAACCAGGCCAGCAACAAAAGGCCCCGAGTGACGAATCGCAGCATGACCGGTCCAGTTTCCCCGGTGCGCGCGGCAGTCCTGGTAGGGCGAAAACTGCTGTGGTCTCATGATACTAAATGCAACCAGATTGTCAAATAGTGCCACTATATGCTATTCTGGTGGCAGATGGCACAGCGTAGATTCTGGCAAGTCCAGATTGAGCAGGCTTGGCGGGAGCGCAACGTCGTCTGGCTGTCGGGCGTCCGCAGGGCAGGCAAGACCTTTCTCTGCCGCAGCCTGGCTGATGTCATCTACCACGACTGTGAGCTGCCGCGCACGCGCCGTCAGATGGAGGACCCCGAGGCCTTCCTGGACGGCCATCGGGGCGAGCGTGTCATCCTGGACGAAATCCACCGTCTGGACAATCCGTCGCAAGTTCTGAAGATCGCCGCCGATCACTACCCCGACGTCCGCGTGCTGGCCACCGGTTCCTCGACCTGGGGCGCCTCGGCTCGGTTCAAGGACACCCTGACGGGGCGAAAGCGAGA
>DASYBA010000140.1:0-5307 GCA_036501005.1 Candidatus Xenobia bacterium
CCCTGCTGCATGGTGCGTCGCAACAGGTCTTGCAACAACAGATCGTCCGGGGTGCGCTCTTTGGCCATGCCAATACCTCCTCAGCAGCTTACCCCGGAAGGTTCTGACGACGGCAGTGCCTTTCCTTTAGCGCAGGTAGTAGTCTGGCGAATCCCAACCTTCCACCCAGCGGTGCCGCTCGTCGGCCACGAACACGGTGTTCATCGACGAACCGCCCGTCACGTTCACCAGCCATCCGCCTCGAACCCGCGTCCGAACGACCTTCAACGCGGCCCCGCTGCACGCGACTTCTTCCCACGCCATGGTGACCGGTCCCTCGTCTGCCATCCCCTGGGTCCTCCCCGTCCTGAATCGCTTGGCGCCTCAACCTGGGAGAGGGGTTTTCCGCTCCCTCCACCAATTCCTCAAGAGGCATGTCGCTGTCAAAAGACCAGGTTCAGCCGTACCTGCCTCGTTTTCGAGTCCTCGAGACGCTCAAAACCGGTGGTGGAGTTACCACTCTTCTCGCCGAAGACCTGCAACATGAGGCCGCCCGGGTCGTCCTCAAGACGACCGCCCTGACGACGCTCTCCCCAGCCCTGCGCATGAGGCTCGAACACGAGGCCGAAGTGCTGCGGCACACCGGCCTCACTCATCCAGACCTGGAGGTCTCGCCCGAGCGCGACCTCATCTGCCTGGCGCTGCCCTACGTCAACGGAATGTCGCTGGACCAGCGCCTGCAAGAGGGTCCCCTGGCCGTTCCCCAGACACTGGTGGTGGGACAGGCCATCCTGCGGCAATTGGATGCCGTCCACTCGGCCGGCGTGTTGCACCGCGACGTCAAGCCCGCCAATATCATCATAGATGCAGACACCGCCACGCTCATCGATTTTGGTCTATCCCGCAGCGCTCGCCTGGACGCCGCCATCCGCGACCAGCCGGTGGGCACGGCCCTTTACATCGCGCCCGAACAGGCCGGCCTGGTCAGCCAGCCGGTGGACGAGCGCTCCGACCTCTACTCGGTCGGCGCGGTGTTGTTTCAGTGCCTGGCCGGGCGCCCCCCCTTCGAGGGCGAGGAGGTCGGCGAGGTCCTCCGCCAGCACGCGACCCGGGTCCCTCCCAGCCTGCGCTCGCTGGGCCATCCCGTGCCTCGGGCGCTGGATGAGGTCATCGCACGCCTCCTCCGCAAGGATCCGCGCGACCGCTACCAGTCGGCGGCCGCGACCCTCGCCGACCTGGCCGACATCCAGGCGGCTCTCGACGCCGGCGAGGTAGAACCGGCCCTCGTCCCCGGCCGCCGCGACCGGCGCCGTTCCCTGACCGAGCCGGCCTTCGTCGGACGCACCCAGGAAATCGACATGCTCAATCGCCACCTGCACGAAGCCGTGCAGGGCCGGGGCGGGTTGGTCATGCTGGAGGGCGAGTCGGGCGGCGGCAAGACCCGACTCCTGGATGAAGTGGCCCGCCTGCATGCCGCCGATACCTGGGTCCTGCGTGGCCAGGGGGTGGCCCAGGCGGCTCAACGGCCTTTCCAGGTCCTGGTGGGGGTGGCAGACGGCATCCTGGCACGTGCCGTCGAGGAACCGTCCTGGCCCACCGCTCTGCGCGCCCGCGTCGAAGAGCAGGCCCAAGCCATCTGCGCCTCTCTGCCGGAGCTGCGCGCCGTGCTCCTCCCCCCGGAAGGAGAAACGCTAGGACCGGAGGGCTTCGGCGAGACTCGCACGCTCAACGCCTTGTCGGCCCTGCTGGCGGCCCTGGGTGCCCCCGAACGGCCCGCCCTGGTCATGCTCGACGACTGCCAGTGGGCCGATGACCTGACGGTGCGGCTGCTGCGATGGTGGCGCCGCCGCACTGCGGCACACGTGGTGGTGGTCACGGCGTTTCGCACTGAGGAAGTCGGCAGCCAGCACCCCTTGCGCCACGTCTCGGGTACACCGCTCTTGCTGCAGCCGCTGGGGTCCGACGACGTCGAGGGCCTGGTGGAATCGATGGGAGGCCCGGTGCCCAAAGAGGTGGCTGCCGTGGTGAGCCATCTGGCCGAGGGCAGCCCCTTCATGGCCTCCGCCGTGCTGCACGGCCTGGTCGAATCGGGCGCCCTGGTGGTGCACGATGACGCGTGGCGGGTGGACCCCGGCGCGCTGGCCGACATGCAGTCGTCCCGCCAGTCCGCTCTCTTCCTGTCTCGTCGGCTGGAGCTTTTGCCTGCCGAGACGCGGCACTTTCTCTCCGTGGCGGCGGTGTTGGGCAAGAGCTTCGACGTGGGGCAGACCGCCGAGCTGGCCGGGCAGGCTCCGGGGGCGGCCCTCGCTGCGCTCGAAGAGGGCCGCCGGCGGCACATCGTGTGGATCAAGGGGGACGGCAGCGAAGCAGTCTTTGTCCACGACCGCCTCCGTGAGGCGCTGCTGCAGGGGCTGAGCGACGAGGTCCGGCGGGACCTGCATGCCGCCGCAGCCCGCCACCTGCAGACTCGCAGCCCCGATCGCGTGTTCGACCTGGCCTACCACTTCGACGCCGCCGGCGATAGCGGACAGGCGCTCTCCTATGCGTTGCAGGCCGCACGCCAGGCTCGCCTGCGCCACGCGCTCGGGCTGGCCGAGACGCAATATCGGATCGCAGATCGGGGCTCGCACGACGCCACCGCTGCCATTCGCCGCGAAGTCGCCGAAGGGCTGGGCGACGTGCTCATGCTGCAGGGCTCCTACGATGCGGCCCAGGCCAGTCTGACGACCGCTCTGGACCTGGCCGAAGACGACCTCAACCGGGCCCGCATCGAAGGTGAACTAGGCGAGCTGGCCTTCAAGCGGGGCGACGTGGCGCAGGCCAGCCGCCACCTGGAGACAGCTCTTTCTCGCCTGGGCCGGAAGGTGCCCGGCGGCACCGCCGGATGGTGGCTGGCCTGCACTCGGGAAGCGGTGACGCAGGCCGTTCACACGCTTCTGCCCGGTCTCGTCCCCGGCCGGACGCCGCAGCCGACGGACCTTCTAGCCCTCCGCCTGTATAGCCGCCTGGCCTACGCCTACTGGTTCCATCGCGGTCGCATTCCGTGCGCGTGGGCCCATCTGCGAGAAATGAACATGGCCGAGCACTACCCGCCGGGCGCCGAGCTGGCCCAGGCCTATTCGGAGCATGCGCCGGTGACGACCATGGTGGGCGCCTTTGCCCGCGGCATGCGATACGTCGGACGGTCCCTCGCTATTCGAAGGGAGCTGGGCGACCTGTGGGGCCAGGGGCAGTCTCTGCACTTCCAGGGCATCGTCTTGTATGCCGCGGCCCGTTACAGAGAAGCTATCGAATCGTTGCGGGAGGCGGTGCGCATTCTGCAGCGGACCGGCGATCAATGGGAAGTCAACACGGCTCGCTGGCATATCGGATACTGCCTCTATCGACTAGGCGACCTGACCGCGGCCGTGGAGGTGGCCCGCCAGGTCTACGAGTCTGCACAAGACCTGGGCGACGTCCAGGCGGCCGGCATCTGCCTGGGTTTGTGGGCCAAGGCGTCCGAAGGCCGAGTGCCCGCCGATTTGCTCGCCGCTGCCCTGCAACGGCCGACTGAAGACGTCCATACCACAGCCGAGCTGTTGATGGCCGAGGCTTTGCGCCTCCTGCAGGCAGGCCAGCCGGCGGAGGCGGTGGCCGCGCTGGCCCGGGCCGGCCAGCGCGTCGCGCAGGCCGGTCTTCGCCAGGAATACGTGGCCCAGATCGACCCCTGGATGCTCACCGCCCAGCGAGAAACCCTCGAAGCCACCCCCGCCTGGGACCGTGCCACGCGCCAGCGCGTTCTTGCGGAGGCCGAGCGGACCCTCCGCAAGGCCGTGGCGTCGGCTCGCACGTACCACACCAATCTGCCCCACGTCCTGCGAGAGAAAGCCTGGCTCGATGCGGCCCAGGGGAGGCTCGATGCGGCCCGTCTGGCCCTCGAGCAAAGCATGCGGGTGGCCGAGAAACAGGAAGCTCGAGAGGAGAAGCGGCAGTCCCGCCGGGCGTGGCAGATCCTGTCCGGGGCCTGTGGGTGGCCAGGTCTGCCCACCGACCCAGCGTTTATCGCCTCAGGCAAGCACCGCCGCACGGAGACCGCGCCGACCCTGGCGCTGGCCGATCGGTTCGACGCGGTGCTCGACGTGGGGCGAAAGATCGCTTCCTCCCTCAGCCGGGACGCCATCTGCCAGGCCATCCGGGAGGGTTGCCTGCGGCTCCTCTGGGGCGAGCGATGTCTCGTCCTCATGCGAGACCCGGGGGCCGAGTTGCGGGTCGTGGCCGGCGACGACGGACAACCCTACAGCCGGGACATGGCACTGCGCAGCCTGGAGACGGGCGCGCCCGTGACATTTGTCGAGGAGCGGGACCGTTCGTCCGACAGCCTGGTACTCTTCGGCATTCGCTCGGCCCTGTGCACGCCACTCTTCATCCAGGGACGGGCAGCGGGCTGCTTTTACGTCACCCACCGCACCGTGGGCGGCCTCTTTGGCCCCGACGAGGAGAAATTGGCCTCGTTCATCGCCACGGTGGCAGAGGGGGCGCTGGAGAATGCGGCGGGGTTTGCCGAGCTGGAAGACCGAGTGGCCCAACGCACGGCCGCGCTGCAGTCGGCCAAGGCCTCGGCGGAGACCGCCAACCTGGCCAAGACCTACTTCCTCGCCAACGTGAGCCATGAGATTCGAACGCCCATGAACGGCATTATCGGATTTGCCGACCTGCTCCTCGACACCCGGCTGGACGAGCAGCAACGGGAGTTCCTCAACACGGTCAAATCTTCGGCGCTGAGCCTGCTGGCGGTCGTCGACGACATTATCGACCTGTCGAAAATCGAGGCCGGCAAGCTGGATCTGTACCCGGCCGACTTCGACGTGCGCATCGAACTGCAGATCGTCATTCAAAGGCTGTCGCTCAAGGCCCGAGCCCGCAAGCTGGAGCTGGAGGGCGTAGTCGACGACAACGTCCCGGCACTGGTGCGGGGGGACCCCCTGCGGCTTTCGCAGGTGTTGACCAACCTGATCGGAAACGCGCTCAAGTTCACCGAACAAGGCAGCGTGCAGGTCGCTACGCGGGCCGAAGGCGACGAGCTCCACTTCACCGTGCAGGACACCGGTATCGGCATTCCCGCCGATCAACACGAAGTCATATTCGATGCCTTCGTGCAGGTAGACAGCTCCAAGGCAAGACGACACGGCGGCGTGGGCCTGGGGTTGGCCATCGCGTCTCGCCTGGTGGCCATGATGGGTGGGCGCATCTGGGTCGAAAGCCACCTCGGCCAGGGCAGCACGTTCCATTTCACGGCTTCGTGTCCGGCGGTGCAAGCGCCTGTCGATAGTGTTCCGGAACCGGTCGGCC
>DASYBA010000141.1:0-6171 GCA_036501005.1 Candidatus Xenobia bacterium
CTGGACGGCCGGCAACGTTCGAGACATCGTGGAGGCCTACGAGGCGGCGCTGCCTCCGGGCGGCTGCCCCAACTGGGTGCTGGGCAACCACGACCGCCCCCGCATCGCGACAGCCCTGGGTCCATCGATGGCTCGACTCGCCACCATGCTGCTATTGACGTTACGAGGCGTCCCGACGTGGTACTACGGGGACGAGATCGGCATGCTCGACGGCGACGTCCCGCCTGAACGACGCCTCGATCCAGCGACCCTCCGCCAACCCGACCAACCCCAGGAAAGTCGGGACCCGGAACGCACCCCCATGCAGTGGGACAACACCCCGTTCGGCGGCTTCAGCCCTGTCGAACCGTGGCTCCCGGTGCAAGACTTCGCCAGCCGCAATGCGGCGGCCCAGGAGGACGATCCGCGCTCCCAATGGCGGCTGGTCCAGCGGCTCCTGCAAGTGCGGCAGGAGGAACCCGACCTCTTGCTGGGGGCGTACCGCTCCTTGCCATCGGACGACCCCATCTACAGCTACACTCGAGGCGGGCGCTGGGGCGTGACCCTCAACTTCGCAGACGAGCCGCGCACCGTGGACCTCCCCCAGGAGGTCGTCCCCCACCTCTCCAGCTTCCTGGACCAGACGCCGACCCGCACCCGTGTCCTGTCTCTTCGCCCCCACGAGGGCGTGCTCTGGAAAATCTAAGAGGCGCCGGGGGCCGGTCGACGAAGTCCCAGGCCTTTCATAGGAGGTCTAGGACATGAATGCGCCCCTCATGGTGGTCGTGATGGCTGCCGGCAAAGGCACTCGCATGAAGAGTGCCCTTCCCAAGGTGCTCCACCCGGTCTGCGGCGAGCCCATGCTGGGCCACGTGCTCCACCTGGCCGAAGCCCTGCAGCGACAAAGCTGCTACGTCATTGTGGGGCACGGCGCCGACGAGGTGCAACGCTTCGTCGGGACGCGAGGCGTGTGCGTCGTGCAGGAGCCGCAGAATGGCACCGGCCACGCCGTCCAGCAGGTGTTGCCGTATCTGCAGGGGTTTGACGGCGACGTGGTCATTCTCAGCGCCGACGTTCCTCTCGTCACCCGAGAGGTCACCGAGGCCTTGCTGGTCGAGCGGCGGAAGAACACCGGGCCGTTGACCATGCTGACGGCCCGGGTGCTCCAGTCGCCTAGCCTGGGTCGGGTTCTGGTCGACCAGAATGGCCACGTGACCCGCATCGTGGAGGCCCGGGAGTGCACGCCCGAGCAACGACAGGTCGACGAGGTCAACGCCGGCGTCTACTGTGCCAGCGCCGCCTTCCTGCGCGAGTATCTGCCCCGCATCGGCATGGCCAACGTGCAGAACGAGATCTACCTGACCGACCTGGTGGTGCTGGCCACCCGGGACGGCAGGGCCGTCAGCCGAGTCCTGTGGGAAGACCCCGCCGTCACGCTCGGCATCAATACGAGAGTCGAACTGGCGGCCGTCGACGCCATCATGCGCCGCCGCCTGCTGGAGGCCCTCATGCTCGCCGGCGTGACCATCATCGATCCCGCGGCCACCTACGTCGACGCGGGCGTAAGCGTCGGGCAGGACTCCGTGCTCCTGCCCGGCACGATGCTGCACGGCAAGACTCGCATCGGCAAGAATGTCCAGGTCGGTCCGCAGACTCGCATCATCGACAGCGAGGTGGGCGACGGCGCCGCCATCCAGAATTCCGTCGTGCTCGAGGCTCGCATCGGCCCGCTCTGCACCGTCGGGCCTTTCGCCTACCTCCGCCCGGGGACGGTCCTGGCCGAGGGCGTGAAGGTCGGCGACTTTGTCGAGATCAAGAACGCCACCATCGCCGAAGGGAGCAAGGTGCCGCACCTCTCCTACGTGGGCGACGCCACCATCGGCCGCCACGTCAACATCGGGGCCGGGACCATCACCTGCAACTACGACGGCAAGCACAAGCACCGCACCACGCTGGGCGACAACGTGTTCATCGGCTCCAACACCAACCTGGTGGCGCCGGTCACGCTGGGCAATGGCGCCAGCACGGGCGCCGGGGCCGTGGTGACGAAGGACGTCCCGGACAACACCGTCGTCGTGGGCGTGCCCGCCCGGGTGCTCAAATCGAGAGTTCAAGCTTGAAATGCGCCGGCCGGGGGGATAATACCGGCCGCCACCAGTTGAAAGGAGATGCCCCATGACCCTGTCCACTGACGTAAAGACCCGCCTGGAGCGCCTAGGCAATCAACTCCGCATTGACTCCATCGTGGAGACGACAGCGGCAGGTTCCGGACATCCGACATCTTGCATGTCGTGTGCAGACATCGTCGCCGCTTTGTTCTTTCACGAGATGAAGTGGAACCCGGGTGAGCCTCACGCCCCCAACCACGACCGCTTCGTGCTGTCGAAGGGACACGCGGCGCCCGTGCTGTACGCGGCGCTGCACGAGGCCGGGGCCACGCCGGGCGTAAAACTGGAGGACCTGCGGAAGTTCGGCAGCCCGTTCGAAGGACACCCGATGCCAACGGCCCTGCCCTGGGTCGACGTGGCCACGGGCTCCCTGGGTCAGGGGTTGTCGGCCGGCCTGGGCATGGCCCTGGCCGCCCGACTGGATGGGAGCCCGGCCCGGGTGTTCGTCCTCCTGGGCGATGGAGAGTCGGCCGAGGGCAACGTGTGGGAGGCCGCCAACCTGGCGTCGCACGACAAGGTCGACAACCTGGTCGCCATATTCGATATCAATGCCCTGGGGCAGAGCGATCCCACCATGTTCGCACACGACATGGAGGCTTACCGGAAACGGCTTGAGGCCTTTGGGTGGGACACCCAGGTGATCGACGGCCACGACATGAGCCAGATTCTCTCCGCCCTGGAGAAGACCCGGCACCGCAACGGCAAGCCACACGCCATCGCCGCCCGCACCGACAAGGGGCACGGGGTCTCGTTCCTGTCGGGCAAGGAGGGCTGGCACGGCAAGCCGCTCAAGGGCGAACAGGTCCAGCAAGCCATCGACGAAATCAAGGCCCAAGGCGCGGAGGGCAACGCCGCCGGCATCATCCAGGTCCCCTCGGGGGGGGCGCCCCCGCTGGGCACACGCTTGCCGCTCCCCGCACCCGGCTTCAAAGAGGCGATCGCAACCCGCGAGGCCTATGGCGACGCCCTGGTCGCGCTGGGCAAGGTCCGACCCGACGTCGTGGCGCTCGATGGCGACGTGAAGAACTCGACCTACTCGGAATTCTTCAAGAAGGCCAACCCCCAACGCTTTTTCGACTGCTTCATTGCGGAACAGAACATGGTCACGATGGCCGCCGGCCTGGCCGCCTGCGGCAAGGTTCCCTTCGTATCGACCTTCGCGGCCTTTTTCTCCCGAGCCTACGATCAGATACGCATGGCAGCCATCTCCAAGAGCAACGTCAAATATGTCGGCTCCCACGCCGGCTGTTCGATAGGCGAGGACGGACCGTCGCAGATGGCTCTGGAAGACCTCGCCATGTTCCGGGCCATTCCCGACAGCCTGGTGCTCTATCCCAGCGACGGCAATTCGACGTGGCGTTGCGTAGAGCTGGCGGCCGAGTTCCGAGGGCCGGTGTTCATTCGAACCAGCCGACCCAAGACGCCCATCGTCTATGACGCCAAAGAGAGCTTCAAGATGGGCGAGTTCAAGACGTTCAAGTCCGAGAACTCGAAGGCCGTGATCATCGGCGCCGGGGTCACCTTTCACGAGGCCCACAAGGCGCAGAAGGCACTGGCCGACAAGGGCACGGCGGTGACCGTCATCGACCTCTATTGCTTGAAGCCGCTGAATGCCGTATCGCTATCGAACGCGATCAAGGAAGCCGGCGGCCGGGTGCTGGTGGTCGAGGATCACTATCCGGAAGGGGGCCTCGGCGAGGCAGTCCTCCACGCGCTGGCCACGACGGGAACGAGCGCCAAATTCGCCCAGGCGGCCGTGACCAGCATTCCCGTATCGGGCAAACCCGAGGAACTGATGCATCACTACGGCCTGGATGCGGAGAGCATCGTGACCCAGGTCGGCAAGCTGCTCGAGGGGTGACCCACCGTCGCCCGTGACGGGCCTCGACCTGACGGTCAGGGCTTAAGCCCTGGCTGTCGTAGTTTTCGGCGCCATGCTATAATAAAGCGTAAGATGTTTACCTGGACGCCCGAAAAGAGTCTACCTGGCGACAAAACCGCTGCAAACTGTGCGAGGTAGACTCGTTTCCAGGAGGTGCGCAACCAAATGAGAGACGATCTGAAAGCCATCTGGGACCAAATGCGATCCGATTTCGAAGCCATCATGGGGGGGTTCTCAGCCCAAAGAGCTGCCACGGCCAGTGTCAAGGAGGCCGTTGGCAAGGTGACCGAGGCCGTGGGCAAGGTTACCGAGGCCGTGGGCAAGGTAAAGGAGGCAGTGGGTCTCATGAGCGATTCCGTCGATCGCCTGGGTGAGTCCGTCGAGCGGCAGGGCCAGGCGCTCGGCAGGGTCGAGACTGGGCTGCATAAGCTGTTCGACATTGTCGAGCAGTATCATGACGACCACGAGCTGCGGATCACCGCACTGGAGAAGCGGCTGTCAGCCTGACGGGCACGGGCTTGCTCTATGCCTGCCAGCGGGGGCGGGTCGATTCGCAGATGAGGGTCAGCGCTTGCTGGCGCACGTAGTCGGCGAATCGAACCATGGCCCCTGACGCTGACTGGGTGGGGGCGTAGAGCTGAAACGTCCACGGCTCCAGCCAGAACTCCAGATCCCACGCCTCTTTCTTGGTTCGATAGCCGTACGGTTCGTGCGGGGCAGCGGGGTCGTCCATGGCCGGGAAATCGAGGTTGTCGGCGGCTTCCGAATGGGTCATGAAGTTCTCTATCGGAACATTCAGTTCGATACACGACTCCACGACCAGGTCGACAAACGCCTGGATCTGGTCGGGCAAGGGCTCGGCATAGCCCAGGCTGCGGGGGGTGGCCCCGTGGCCGCAGCACATGCAGATGGCGAGGCTGTTCTCGCCCCGCTTGGGCGTGTGGTAGCGCAGATCTTCGGTCAAAGCGGCGTTCTCGTAGATGCGCACCTGCGCGTCGTCTTTCAACTCCAGCACCTGGTCGTAGTAGGACTGGAGGGACCCGCCTACCCGACGGTTGCGGGCCTCTTCCAGCTTCTTGACCATGGCATCCAGGTCTTCGACCTCCATGGCGATGCAGCGGTGAAAGCCGGTCAGGACTTTGCCGTAGTAGTCCCCACTCCAATGGCCATACACCCGCCGGGTCGACATGAACGTCTCGCCGTACCACGAGAGAAATGGGGCCGGGAGGGTCGCCATGAAGGCGGACGCCAGCCGCATGGGCTTCTGGGGCAGCAACTAGAGAGCGGCCGCGGTCTGCTCGTGGGCGTGGTAGGACGAGCGCACCAGGGGCCCCGACTCGCAGTGGCGGAACCCGATGCGCATGGCCTCCTGGCGAATGTCGGCAAACTCGTCAGGATGGTAGTACTTCACCACCGGCAACTGCTTCATGGAAGGCCGCAGGTACTGGCCCACGGTCAGGATGTCGACTGCTGCCGCGTGCAGGTCTTGCAGCACCTGGCTGATCTCTTCCCGGGTCTCGCCCAGGCCCACCATGATGCCGGACTTCGTCAGCATGCCCGCATGCCGCCTGTCGCTCGCCCGCTTCAATAGCTTCAGCGTCTGCTCATAGCCAGCCCTGGGTCGCACCGTTCGATACAATCGGGGCACCGTCTCGGTGTTGTGGTTCAACACGTCTGGAAGCGCATCCAACACGATATTCAAAGCCTCTTCCGAACCATTGAAGTCGGGAATGAGCACCTCCACCTGGCAGCCCGGATTGACCTCCCGAATCTGTCGAATCGTGTCGGCAAAGTGATGGGCCCCGAAATCGGCCAGGTCATCCCGATCCACGGAAGTCACCACGGCATAGGAGAGTCCCATGTCCCGCACGGCTTCGGCCACGTGCTGCGGCTCCTGCCGGTCGACCGTCGTCGGCCGCCCTTTGATCACCGAGCAGAACCCACACGACCGGGTACACGTCTCGCCCAGGATCATGAACGTTCCCGTGCCGTGCTCCCAGCACTCGAAGATATTGGGGCAGCGAGCCTCCTGGCAGACCGTGTGGAGCTTCTTGTCCGTCACCATCTGGTGGAGGCGGAGGTAGTTCTCACCCGCTTTGAAGCGGACCTTGATCCAGTCCGGGCGGGGGGCCGATGGGGTAT